>VMDH01000018.1 GCA_008080945.1 Gammaproteobacteria bacterium
TAAAGTCACTTAAAGATCATATGAAAATCCTTGCTGAGAAGGATTATAAGAACTTGGAAGGCATCAATGCCCCTGATTATCAATTAATATTTGTCCCACTTGAATCAGCTTTATCACTTGCTCTGAGTAACGAATGGGAACTCCAAAAAATTGCAATGCAGAGTCACATTGGATTTGTAACTCCTACCAATCTTATTACTGTATTGCGCATGGCTGAAAGCTTATGGGCTTTGGATAAACAAAATAAAAATGCTCTCGAAATATCCAAGAGAGCAGGATTATTAATCAATAAATTTGTTGGGCTACAAGAAGACCTGACTGATATTGAAAGGTATTTTAGACAAGCAGAAGATGCCTTTGAGAAGACCAAAACAAAGTTATACCAAGGAAAAGGAAACCTAGTAGATCAAGCTAAAGAATTGGAAATGCTTGGCGCAAAAGCAAAAAAAACTATTGAAAACAAATCTAAAACTTAAACATCTTTATCCTTGGAGCTTTATCTCTCTTGCTTGGCTCTTTTTGTGTGGTTTTATAGCGCTAGGTTTTATACTGGCAAATTTATTTTCTTTCACTGACCAACCTATCAATTTAGAAGTTTTGAATCCCATTATTGGTTCTGTTTCGTTTGGAATTGGGTCTATGCTGGTTGCTAGTATTTTAGGAACAACGTTAGCCATTTACTTCGAATGCTATCAAAGAGATAAGTCTTCATTATTAAAATATCTATTTGCATTGCCGCTTGCTTTTCCTATCTATGTATTTTCTTTTATATACGTAGGGGCTTTTGAATACAGTTCCTTTTTGAGCACCTCATTTAGAAGTATTGGATTAGATTTGCCATCGGTTAGAAATATCCTGGGTGCCTCATTAATAACTGGCCTATGCTTGTATCCTTATGTATTTTTGATCGTAACTGCACATTTGCGAGTAGTCTTTCCAAAGTACTATTGGGTCTCAAAAAGTCTTGGTTTAAATGACTTGCAAACTATTGTCAAAGTTTTGTTGCCAGCTCTTGCGCCTTCCATCCTTGCAGGGGCAATGTTGGTATTATTTGAATCCTTGGCAGATTTTGGTGCAGTTAAAACCTTTGGCATAGAAACTTTAACCACTTCCATCTATAGCCAATGGTTTGGTATGCAAGATTATATTGGTGGCTCAAGACTCGCTCTAATCTTGTTAGCGGTAGTAGTAGGTTTTATTTATTTGCAAAAATTACTATCAAAAGAAACTAACATTCAAAAGATAAAAACTACTAGTAACATAGCTTTAATATCAGGAAGTAAAATTTTAGGTGCTGTAGTATTTGTAATTGGATTCTTTGCTATAGCCTTTCCGTTTGCTCAATTAATGCTCTGGGCAGAACCAATGCAAGTGATAAAAGAATTTTGGGTTAATAATATATTCTTAAACTCTTTATTGCTCGCTTTTTTTGGGGGATTGTTGGTATTGATCTTGGGTCTTGCAATAGCTTTTACTAATCTTCAAAAGAGTAAATATAATCGCTTTATTAACCTGACAACCTATGGGTATGCGTTACCAGGTTCAGTCATTGCTGTTGCCATTATGGTTGGTTTTCAAATCTCTTTTGATGTTTCTCTTACCGATTTAGGTTTAATAGGATTGATACTAGCCTTATCTATAAGGTTTCTTACTCCAGCAAAGAATTATGCAACTAGATCGCTTTCATTAATTCCAAAAAGCTCCATCTATTCGCTTGCACTAAATAATTCTGGAAGTATCAACAGTTTTATTGAATTCTATTGGAAACACATTCGCCTCACTTCTTTATTAGTATTTTTTATAGTTGCTATTGAGATTCTTAAAGAACAGCCTGCCGTGCTGCTATTGAGACCTGCTGGATTTGATACCCTGTCTTCACGAATATATAACTACACCTCAGAAGGCCAATGGGAGCTCGCTGCGCAGCCAAGTATTTTGCTCGTCTTCATTGGTGTAATTTTTGTTATCATGCTTACCCGAATTCAAGATCATTATGAATAAAACACCCCTATATCAAAAGCATTTGGATCTCAAAGCTAAAATGGTTGATTTTTCTGGTTGGGAGATGCCACTTAGCTATGGATCTCAACTTGAAGAGCATATGGCTGTTAGAAGTAAGGCAGGCATCTTTGATGTCTCCCATATGGCGGTTTTCTCTCTTTCGGGCAACAATGTTGAGAAGTATCTAAGTTATATTTGCGCAAACAATGTTGCAAAGATTAAAGATAAAAATAAAGCCCTCTACGGGACGATATTGAATCATGAAGGCGGCATTTTGGATGATTTAATAGTCTACAGTTGCGAAGGAAAATATTGGATTGTCTCAAACTGTGGTACTAGAGATAAAAACACTCAGTGGTTCAATGAACAAGCAAAAAAATTTTCAGTTACTGTAGAGCTCTTAAAAGATTTTTGCATCATAGCTTTACAGGGTCCTCAAGCAAATGATTTAGTTACTGAAATAGTCCAAACAGATTCGCCAACACAACTAAGCGCTTTTGAAGTTATGGGCTTTAATGATGGATTAATCGCAAGAACAGGATATACGGGAGAAGACGGATTTGAATTTATTGTTCCAAGCGTTATAGGCACAAACATATGGGACAAAGCATTAGCTATGGGTATCACCCCTGTAGGCTTGGCTGCAAGAGATACTTTGAGATTGGAGGCAGGTTTGAACTTATATGGCAACGATATGGATGAGAGTGTTCATCCCTTTGAGTCCGGGCTTGGCTGGACAGTAGATATGAGCGATCCCGATAGAGATTTTATTGGTAAGGAAGCTCTAGAGAAAATTGATCAACACTCATGCAAAAAACTGACCGGTGTTTTATTGACAGAAAGAGGCGTCTTGAGACCTGGTTATCAATTAAAAAGCGCCGATGGCGAGGGAATTATACTCAGTGGCAGCTTTTCCCCTGTATTGCAAAAAAGCATTGGACTTGCTCGAGTTGACCGCGCAATGAAAGATAATGCTGTTGTGATTATTAGAGAAAAGGAACTTTCTGTTGATTTGGTATCGTCAAGATTTCTGAAGCAAGATAAAATAATCACATGAGTGAAATACCAGGCGACTTAAAGTTCTTATCGTCCCATGAGTGGGCTCGCATTGAAGATGATGGAACAGTTACAGTAGGCATTAGCGACCATGCGCAAGACCTTCTCGGAGACATAGTTTTTGTTGAATTACCTGAAGTGGGAAAGACTGTTGCTGCAGAAGGTGAGGCAGCTATTGTTGAATCTGTAAAAGCTGCGTCTGATGTTTACTCTCCTCTCTCAGGAGAAATAATTGCGGTTAATGATTCATTGGAGGCCAGTCCTGAGATCATTAATGATTCTCCATATGATGATGGCTGGTTTTTTAAAATAAAGCCCGATAATCTTGATGAATTGGCAGATTTGCTTGATGCAGAATCTTACGCTGATACTTGCGAAGATTAAATAAAACTAACATGACAAAATTTATTGATCGCCACATTGGTGTAACAGATTCTAATATTGAGCATATGCTTCAAGAGCTTGGCTATGAGTCCCTTGATAAATTTATTGAGACTGTAGTTCCTCAAGCTATTTTAGAGAAAAAACCTTTAGCCATTGGTGAAGCACTGGATGAGCAAGCGGCTTTAAAAAAACTAAAAGAATACGCTAAAAAAAATATTCTATATAAATCTTTTATTGGTCAGGGATATTACAACTCTTTCACACCTCCAGTAATTCAAAGAAATATTTTTGAAAATCCTGGTTGGTACACATCCTATACTCCTTATCAACCTGAAATATCCCAAGGAAGGTTGGAGGCTCTGATTAACTTCCAAACTATGGTATGTGATCTCACTCAAATGGATATCGCAAATGCTTCCTTGTTGGATGAAGCAACTGCTGCAGCGGAAGCTATGACGCTTGCCTCTAGAGTTGGAAAATCTAAATCCCTCACCTTACTTCTAGATAAGAATACTTTTCCTCAAACAAAAGCGATCATGCAAGCAAGAGCAAAACCTTTGGGAATTACCATTAAAGAATTAAATCTAAAGGAAGAGCTTGAAAGCTATGAGGATGAATTTTTTGCAGCTTTCATACAATATCCAGCAAACGATGGATCTCTTGATGATTATGAATCTCTTGTTGCAATGGTTCATACCAAAAATGCGTTGGCAATAATGTCTACTGATTTGATGGCCCTTACCCTTCTAAAAGCGCCTGGTGAAATGGGTGCCGATATTGTAGTTGGTAACTCTCAGAGATTTGGGGTTCCGCTTGGCTTCGGAGGTCCCCATGCAGCTTTTATGGCCACCAGGGATGCCTTTAAGCGATCCTTGCCTGGAAGATTGGTTGGCGTATCAAAAGATAGACTCGGACAGCTTTCTTATAGGCTTTCTTTGCAAACTCGAGAACAACATATAAGACGCGAAAAAGCCACAAGTAATATTTGTACTGCCCAAGCTTTATTGGCAATTATGGCAGGAATGTATGCTGTCTATCATGGGCCCAAGGGATTGGAAACGATAGCTAAAAATATACACTCACTTTCTTGCCAGCTAGCTGATAGCCTTTCACAAAAATACCAACTTGTTTCGAATACTTTTTTTGATACGGTGGTTATCGAAACAAAGCATGATACTGATGAATTTATAAAAGCAGCAATTACTGAAGGAATTAATCTTAGAAAGCTTGATGACCATTGCATTGGCATTAGTTTGGACGAGACCACCACTGTAGAAGATGTAATGAGGCTTTGTAAAATCTTCGGGGTAGAACCAGTTGCATCTGAAGCTTCCATAGCAATCCCAAAAGCACTTATTAGAAAAAGCGAATATTTAAAACATCCTATTTTTAATACTTTGCACTCAGAAACAGAACTAATGAGATACATACGGAAATTAAGCGACAAAGATATTGCTCTTGATAGGGCTATGATTCCACTGGGGTCATGTACCATGAAGCTTAATTCTGCAGCTGAAATGCAGCCAGTAAGCTGGCCAGAATTTTCTCAAATACACCCTTTTGTTCCTCATGATCAGATCAAGGGATATCTTGAATTAATTGATGATTTAGAAAAAATGTTATGCGAGATAACAGGATATTCAGCAATATCCTTGCAGCCAAATGCAGGCTCTCAGGGAGAATATGCAGGCTTATTAGCCATTGATGGTTTTCATAATCGCAATGGCGATTCTCAGAGAAAGATTTGCCTAATTCCTGAATCGGCTCATGGAACAAATCCTGCGTCTGCACAGATGGCTGGCATGCAAGTAATCGCAATTAAATGCGATAAGCATGGCAACGTCGATCTGGATGATCTAAACGAGAAAGCTAATAAATTTTCAAACGAATTGGCTGCCATAATGATTACCTATCCTTCAACTCATGGTGTATTTGAGCCTGGAGTCCAAAAGGTTTGCGATATTGTTCATCAACATGGCGGAAAAGTTTATATTGATGGCGCTAATCTCAATGCCATGGTTGGCCTTTGTAAGCCTGGGCATTTTGGTGGGGATGTTTCTCATTTAAATCTTCATAAAACATTTTGTATACCTCATGGCGGAGGTGGACCAGGTGTTGGCCCTATTGGAGTAGTCGAAGATCTAAAACCATTCTTACCTTCAGATCCTCTGAATTTTTCTGAAGATAGTGCCCTTCCGGTTTCAGCTTCAATGTTTGGGAGCGCATCCATCTTGCCAATTAGCTGGATGTACATGCAAATGATGGGATCCGATGGCTTAAGGAAAGCAACTGAGACTGCAATTTTGAATGCAAACTATATTGCAAAAAAACTATCTCCTCATTACAAAATCCTTTACACCTGTGAAAATGATCTAGTAGCCCATGAGTGCATTTTAGACGTGCGATCATTTAAAGAAGAAGCCGGCATAGAGGTAGATGATATTGCAAAAAGACTTATTGACTATGGCTTTCACGCCCCCACCATGTCATTTCCAGTAGCGGGAACTTTAATGATAGAGCCTACGGAAAGTGAATCACTTGAAGAAATAGACAGGTTTTGTGATGCCATGATTAAGATTAGCAGTGAAATAAAAGACATCGTCAATCAAAAATATGATATCGCAGATAACCCCTTAAAAAATGCGCCTCATTGTGCAGTTGAACTTATCAATTCAGACTGGTCGCATGAATATCCTAGAGAAAGTGCAGCCTATCCTGATGAAGCTTTGTTGAAATACAAGTATTGGCCACCGGTTTCAAGAATAGACAATGTATATGGTGATAGGAACTTGATGTGTTCTTGCCCATCAATGAGTGATTTTCTTGAAGATTAAATCCTAGGCAAATCTAAAATATCCCAACCTCTTTCTTCAGCAATTTGCCTTAGCTGATTATCTGGATTCGTTGCAATAGGATGACTAACGTAGTCTAAGAGAGGGAGGTCATTCACTGAATCTGAATAAAAAAAAGATTCCTTTCCTACCCATTTTTGATCTTCAATCCATTGCTGCACCATTGTTAACTTGCCCTCTTTAAAAGCTGGAGGAAACTCGATTTGATTTGTATAAATCGTTTGATCTTTTTTGACTATTTTGGTTGCGACATAGTCATCAAACCCTAGTCTAGCGGCTGCAAATTTAGCAATGATTTCATTGGTAGCCGTAGCCAGAAGCAAATAATCATTATTCTCATGATGGTGGTGGATTTTTTTAAGAGCAAAGATATTGATCATGGGTTCAAAAACCTCTTTAAAGAATCTTTCCATGGTTTCTTTAATATCTTCTGAGGTTTTCCCCTCATAAAATACAAGTGAAAACTTTCCCCAGTCTTCCATTTCCAGGGTGCCATTTAAATAAGCATCCATATACCTCTGATTAGTTTCTTTGTAGCTATCAGGAATAATATTTTCTTCTGCTAAAAAATTAATAAATCCGAAGTCTGAATCGCCATCTAAAATGGTATTATCTAAGTCAAAAATTGCTAGCCGTTTATTAAACATAATCTATGAAATCAAAATCGTTAAGAAAGAATGTGGGCTTAATTATTCTTAATCATACTAATGAATTACTGCTATGCAAGAGAAAGGGTACAAATGCTTGGCAATTTCCTCAAGGCGGCATTGATAAGAAGGAAACCATAAAGCAAACTGCTATGCGAGAACTTTTCGAAGAGGTTGGAATTCGAGGTTCTGATATTGATATTCTTGCTGTCTCAAACCATTGGTATGAATATATGGTCCCTGGAAAATATAAAAAAAAGACTCCCTCTTTAAAGGGATTTAGAGGACAAAGTCAAAAGTGGTTCTTAGTTAAGTTTAAAAAGCAGGCAAATCCTAACATCTCTTTTGAAAATGATCACTGCGAGGAATTTGATGCATTTCAATGGGTAAATTACTGGTACCCCTTGGGCAAGATTATTTCCTTTAAAAAAGAAGTTTATAAAAATGTCATGTTTGAATTTTTACCAATCTATAACAGTCTCTAATGATTGAGCTTGCGTTATTACTTTTGCTGGGCGTTGTTGCTGGAATAGCTGCTGGGCTTTTGGGGATAGGTGGTGGAATAATTATGGTTCCTGGTCTTATATTCATTGCCAATCTTACAGATCCAGATACAACATTGGGAGTGCATGCGGCTGTTGGTACTTCCTTGGCAACTATTATGTTTACAGGTATTTCATCTGCAAGAGGTCATCATCTTAAAGGTGGAATTGATTACGAAATATTTTATAAACTCACTTCAGGATTAATTTTAGGAGCGCTTGTTGGTGCAGCTATAGCGATAAGCATGGATGCCAAGATGCTCACCTATGTTGTTGTGATATTTCTTTTATTTGCTGGATTCCGCCTATTCTTTCAAAATTATAATTTTACGCTTTCTATGAAAAAAGGTTTCGTGCATCTAGTAATGCATGGTTCGTGGATTGGAATGCTTTCAAGTATGTTGGGTATTGGGGGAGGAACCTTTATTGTGCCTTTATTAAATGCCAAAGGAATAGAGATCAGAAAATCTATTGGGACCTCTGCCATGTGTGGTATTCCAATAGCTATTTTTGGATGCATTGGATTTATATATTTCGGCAAAGGTGGTATCTCAGGTGAATACATCAATTGGGAATCTGCATTCGTGATGGCGCTTAGCAGCATTGTTGGAGCGCGGTATGGTGTAAGATTGGTGTATAAAATTGATCAAGATTACCTTAAAAAAATCTTTGGAATCTTTATTTGCATAGCAGCAGCATTACTTTTAATACGATGATTGTTACCCTTCCAGAATTTTTTAATAATCCGAGCATATTGGAAATAGGGAGCTTTCGTATCCAATACTATGCGCTCACTTGGATCTTATCTGCGGTTTTTATATATCTCTATCTAAAAAAACATCCCATAAAAGAATCGATGCAAATGACGGATGATTCATTGAATGATCTTATTTTTATGTATGGTCTCTTCTTTGGTGCCATGTTAGGTGGTCGAGTTGGGTATATGCTTTTTTATGGGCTTGATCAATTGCTTAGCAACCCGCTTTCGCTATTCTTTGTTTGGGAGGGTGGACTAAGTTTTCATGGAGGATTAATTGGAGTAGTTGTTAGCATAACTATTTTTGCAAAACGGTATGGTTTTAATTTCTGGAAATTAGCTGACATGATTTCTGTATCTATTCCAATAGGATTGTTTTTAGTTCGAATAGGTAATTTCTTAAATGGAGAACTTTATGGCAGGCCCACAGATTCCAACTGGGGTTTTATTTTTCCAACAGATCCTTTTCAACTTCCAAGACATCCTTCTCAACTTTATGAGGGAATCTATGAAGGCATAATTATCTTTGGCCTATTACTCATGGTGCAGAGATTTTGGACCCTAGCATCCGGATCTATATCAGGCCTATTTTTAATTAGCTATGGCCTGGGGAGGTTTATAATAGAGTACTTTAGACAGCCAGATTGGCATATTGGTTTTGTGCTTGGCGATCTAACCATGGGGCAATTACTTTGTATCCCAATGATAATTTTGGGAACCCTAATCTTACTTAGAAAAGAAAATGAAACAGTATCTTGAATTGCTAGAAAAAATACTCTCTGAGGGCTCAGAAAGAGAGGAAAGAACTGGTATTGGCACTCTCTCAATTTTTGGTGCTCAACTTAGGTTTGATTTAAATGAAGGCTTTCCTGCGGTAACAACTAAGAAACTAGCTTGGAAGGGAGTAGTTTCAGAATTGCTCTGGTTTATAGAGGGGTCTGATGATGAAAGAAGGCTGGCTGAAATAAGATTTGGAAAAGAAAGAGGTGAGCTTACTGATCTAGCAAAATATAAAACAATTTGGACAGATAATGCAGATCATCAAGGAAAAAATCTCGGATACGAAAACAATGAATACAAAAAACTCTTGGGTCCAATATATGGAGTCCAATGGAGATCATGGGACAAGCATGATCAATTGCACCAATTAATTCAAAATCTTAAAAGCAATCCAATGAGTAGACGGCATATTCTTAGTGCATGGAATGTTGCTGCAATTGAGAATATGGCGCTGCCTCCATGTCATGTAATGTCTCAATTTTATGTAGACAATCAAAATAGGTTGTCTTGCCACATGTACCAAAGAAGTGCAGATATGTTTTTAGGCGTCCCTTTTAATATTGCAAGTTATGCCCTCTTAACTCATATCCTAGCAAAAATATGTGATCTAAAAGTTGGAGACTTTGTGCATACATTTGGAGATGCCCACATTTATCTCAACTGTATTGAGCAAGTTAAAGAGCAAATAAAACGTAAGCCTTTACCTCTACCAAAACTGCAAATGCCAGAGATCAAGACGCTTGATGAGTTACAAAATGCATCCGTAGATGATTTCGTATTAAATAACTATCAGCATCATGAAGCTTTAACTGCGCCCATGGCAATTTAATGATTATTTCTCACCTTGTTGCTAGATCAGCAAATAATATCATTGGATCCAACAATGATCTTCCATGGTCTCTAAAAGATGATTTATTGCATTTTAAATCGTATACATTACACAAACCCATACTAATGGGCAGGAAGACTTTTGAATCTATAGGCAGGCCATTACCTAATAGAACAAGTATTGTGATAACTAGTAAAAAATTTGAGTCTATGGATGGTGTCCTAACCTCTGATTCAATAGAGGGGGGATTTCAATTAGCAAAAGATATCTTTCCTGAGGAAGTTATTGTAATTGGAGGCGGAGAGATATTTCAGGCAACAATTGAGTTAGCAAATAAGTTGGTAATTTCAGAGGTGGACTGCGTCATCGATGGAGATATTTCATATCCTGATATCAATCTAAGCGATTGGAGAAAAGAACTTATTGGGGAATATGCCAAAAATAATTCCAATGAGTTTGCTTTTAAGATTTTTGCTTACGAGCGAAAAGATTAGGAATTTTGTTCTATATACTCTCTTCTGAGTGCTAGATTCTTAACTCTAACTTCCTCATTCTCTGCATACTTAATCCAGCTGTTTGCAGTTTTCTTAACTTTGGAATCTTCATCACGAGCTGCAATCCTAAATTGCTTTTTAGCTTCATCAAAATTTTCTAACTCAAAGTATGCTTGGCCTAAAACCAATCTAGCCTGAGATGGCTTCTTAAGTTTTCCTTTCTTAATTCCTTCATTGATAGCTCTTACAGCATCATCAAGCTTGTCTTCAACCAAGTAAAGGTTGCCAAGCAAAATAAAGGTTTCGCCTTCTTCAGAAAGCTTGGCAGCTTTCTCAAGAACGGGAATAGCTTTGTCTGTTTCTTGAGCTATACGCCATGCGTCCGCGAGAAGTTTTAGATTCTTTTCGGTATCTTTAACAACTGGTTGAATTTCTTCTTTGCCAGTTTTTTCATTCTTAATAGCAACTTTTTTGTTTTGGCCATTTACTAAGACGGTAGCAGCCCAATAAGGATTTTTGTTTAGTAGCAAAAGTTGGGCTAATGCTAGATACTCCCCTTCTCTATCTAGAAGATCTTGTTCAAATGCAGCCTTAAGAGTAATCATATAATCAACTTCTCTATTCATTTGACCATATACTCCCCCTAGCTGAAGGAAATAAAGTTTCTTTGGATAGTAATTAACTAGGATTTCGTAGATATCTCTTTGCTTTTCAAGAGCAAACTTCTCTGTAACTTTCTTTTGATCTTTAAGTTCAGAGTAACAAGCAGCTAGAAGAACATACCAATTTTCTTTTGGTCTATATTCTTCTACTTCCTCTGCTAATCTAACTGCCTCAAGCATAGCATCTAAAGATTTCTGGTATTCGCTAGTTTGGAAATATGCTTGAGATAACAATGAATAGGATTGCGCAGTAATGTTCTCAACCTCATCCATCCAAGTAAGAATTAGCTCTATACCTTTTGCATAATTTTCTTTTACTAAGTAAAGCTGAGCCAAGGTATAAAGAGAGGCTGTTCTGAGCGGGAGGGTAACCTCAGGCTCGTTGAGAAGCAACTCATATGAGCGCATCGCCTTGTCGTAGTCTTCATCATTAAAATGCAGATAACCCCAATAGTTATACATCACGGAGCGATCATAACTTTTAAAGGTATCTTTATTTAGTTCCATGTCGGTAAGAAGTCTTTTTGCTTCAGTAAAATCAGGGTCTTCTTTACCCTCATCATCTAATCTCTCAAGGGCTTCTACTACATTGGTAATAATCTTTGCAGCTTTACTGCTTAATACCCTTGCTTTCTTATAATTGCCCTTGGTTTTGGATTGGGCTTCTACTTGAGGAATATAAGATATGGCTCCAATACCCATTACTAGAGTGAGAGATAAAAATAATGATCTAATCAAATTCTTCATTAATCTTCCTCCAATATAAAGGTAAATTTATGAGGTACATCGTAAACTTTGACAGCATTACCATCTACTATTTTCGGCTTGTATTTTAGTTTAAGGGCTGCTCTAGAAGCTGCTGAGTTAAAAATACTGCACTCCCTGTATTCAGTTGCCTCATCGGTTGGATCTCCGCACCAGCCCTCCAAAGGAACAACATCTTCAACCGTTCCAGTCTCAGTGATGGTAAAAGCAACAATAGCATATCCCATGATGCCCCTCTCTTGAGCTCGTCTGGGATAAATGGGAGTAACCTTAAAAAGAGGAATATATTCCCCGTCCCTAAAAAAAGATCCGCCAGCTGTAAAATTTGCCTTGGGCTTTGGCAAACTTACATCGACACCAGCAAGAGGTTGCAAGTCAACTTCAGGCTCTGCAATATCATCAGGCTGTTGTTCAGGCTCCTCAGGTTTATCAACCATATCAAGAAGAGTGTCGATATCTCTTTCAGGCATGATAATATCTGCGAGTTTTCTTGAATTATCCGTTTT
This sequence comes from Gammaproteobacteria bacterium, assembly GCA_008080945.1. GTDB lineage: Bacteria > Pseudomonadota > Gammaproteobacteria > Magnimaribacterales > D2472 > VMDH01. Next base: position 12,276 of record VMDH01000018.1, read on the forward strand.
GATGGAGGAATCCCCCAAAGATATCAAAGCAACCATTAGAAAAAATAATCCTACTGTTATGACCACAGCCATAGTTGCGCTAGCAGCAAACTTATTTATAGCAAAGAGCTTTGCAAAAGGGGCAAACGCAGATTCTATCAACTGCGAACCTTTTGATTTTGGAAGAGTAAAATCAGCCCCTGAACTCATACTTCTTACTTAGGCTCTGATGCCAATGAGATATTAAATACTCCAGCTTCTCTGGCGCCATCCATGACTTTGATTATGGTATCTGCCTGAGCCTTCTCATCTGCTTGGATAACTACAGAACCCTGTGGATTATCTGCTAAGAGCTTGACGACATTGGCTTTAACTTGGCGAGCATCAACTCTTCTGCCATCCATCCATATCTCTCCGGTTGGGCCAACTGCAATTAATATCGCAGCATTTTCCTGAACCTCAGAGGTATTAGAATCAGGTCTATTAATTTCCAATCCTGGTTCTTTAATAAAGTTAGCAGTCACAATGAAGAAAATAAGCATGATGAAAACAACATCCAACATTGGGGTTAGATTAATTTCGCTATCTTCTTCTTGAGCTGCTGTAGAAATTGCGTTTCTTCTCAAGTCCTTCTCCCTTTAGTTTTTAATAACTTCTTTTACCAATAACTCTTCTCTGCTCTTGGCAGAATTTAAGTAAATTTGTGCAAATACTCCACTCAAAGCGGTAGTCATGCCCGCCATGGTAGGAAGCGTTGCCTTAGAAACACCTCCGGCCATAGATCTTGCATCTCCACCGCCAGTGAAAGCCATTACTTGGAATACCTCAATCATCCCTGTAACTGTTCCAAGCAATCCAAAAAGTGGAGCCAATGCTACACAAGTTTGAATTAAAGGCATGTATCTATTGATTTCTTCGTTAGCTTCAGAAATAAGCTTATCTTTAATTTGTGAAGCCCTCCAAGAAGTATGATCTGGTATTGATTTCCATTGAGATTCAATGCCCTTCATAAATTCTTTATGACCAGCATTGAAGTACCAAATCCTCTCTAGGATTAAAGACCACATAAAAAGAGCTAAAAACGCGATTAGCCAAAGGACGCTTCCTCCAGCTGTCATGAAGTCTCTCAATGAATCGAAAGCTTCTGTAATCGCGTACATATTAACTACTAACTCTTATTAGACTTTTCAGCAACAATTCCAGTACTTTGTTCTTCAAGAACATTAATAATTCCTCTTGAAGATGAAGCTGCAAATGAGTGCAGCAATGTTGTTGGAATTGCAACTACTAGACCAAGCACAGTAGTAACAAGAGCTTGTGAAATACCTCCTGCCATAATTTTCGGATCACCCGTTCCAAAGAGAGTGATTTGCTGGAAAGTAACAATCATACCTGTAACGGTTCCCAGCAATCCTGCTAAGGGAGCCACAACAGAAATAATTTTCACAACATTGATGCCTCTCTCAATTGCTGGCCTTTCAGCCATAATAGCCTCAGCTAGTTTCAATTCTAAGGTTTCAATATCTTTGCTTAGATTATCTTTTCCAACCTGCAAGACCCTGCCTAGAGGATTGTCATTGCTTGGTTTATCAGCAGCTTTAGCCTGTTTCTTAACAGCAACACCCATCATATATAGAGTGTAAAGCTTCCAAAGCGCAATACCGATACCAAAGATACCAACAATAATAATAATGTAACCAACTTCCCTACCCTGGTTGACTCTTTCCATGAGGCTAGGAGTTTGAATTAGATTTGCTAGAAGACTTCCACCAGCTGGTCCTGTTGGGTCGACACCAAATTTGACCTGCTCTCCTGCATCTGCATTGGAAAGCTTTTTAGCAGTACTGGTGTATTTTCCATCAGGCTGTTTTGGTAAGAATGCGTATTGCCCTTTAGAAGGAACGTATTCTAAATACTTGCCATCACAAACTGCGTTATACAGACCAACCCTGGTTACAAGGCAAGTTGATGTAGCCCCATCTAAATCGATGACTTCTGTTTCAAATCTGACTACTTCACTACCAGCAACCATTTCTCTTTGGAGTTCATACCAAAGTCTTTCCAACTCAGAAATAGTGGGTAAAACAGTGGCGTCAGCCATTTTGCCGGTCAATTCATTTAGGAACTGCTCTCTTTCTCTACCAAACTGAGCAGCTGTTAAGGACTCAGAAAATAGAGCGCTAGCTTCTCCAGCGGTACTCTGTAAATGGCCAAATAACTCTGTTAATGAACCTAGCTCTTTCTTATAAGCAGCCTCTTTAACTTTGAGAATCTCTTCATTGTTTTTGTACTCTGCTTCTAGCTCATCAGCAATTCTCTCTTGTCTGGCAAGCTCCCTTTTTTCTGCTGCAAGAATGGCAGCTTGCTTGTTTTTGTCTGCCATAAACTCTTTTTCTCTTTGAGAATTTGCGTTTTGCTCAGAAGTTCTTCCTTGTTTAACCAATTCAAGAAGTGATTGGATAGTTGTTGGCTCTCCCTCAGCGCTGTTGCCATTATCTTGAGCATAAGTTAGGCCGACAAAACCCAGAGCAAGTAGAAGTGTTAAATATTTTGTATTCGTTTTCATTAGCCTTCACCTCCAGCGGTAACTGGCAATACCAACATATCAATTGGAGCTAGTTTTTGCGCCATTCTAATGCCATCTCTAATTTGTGTTCTGTAACTTCCAGATAGCTCTTCCCATGAACCAGATTCAGGATTCCAAAAGCCGGTTTGTCTTTCATCCTTGGTTTGGTAGAACATGCCCAATCTTCCAACCCTTAAAATGTTTACTACAACTTCTTGATCATCAAGCACGATAGTATCCTCATACGCATCCAATTTACGTCCATACTCCGCCTCGATATTAAAGGCTTCAAGTATTTGCCTGACTTGTTCTGAGGAAGTTACCTTTGGATTTGAAAGGGAAGACCTAACAAGGTCAACTCTCTCGAGCCTCTCTTCTAGATGAAAAGGAGTATCTAAACTGATGTACTTCTCTAAACCTTCAAGCATTCTTTGAGCCAATGGTGGGATCTGTCTTTGCATGATAACAACCTGTACAAGCTGTTCATCGTATTTATCCATTAGATCAAGTTGGGCTTGAATTTGAATTCTTTTTTGTGCGTTGTATAGCTTTAAGCCTTCAACTTGTTTTGATACAACCTTCCACTCATTAACAATTTTATCTGTTGCTGTTTCAGTAGCATCAATTCTTTCTTGTGATGCGGCAGAAAGCCCTGAGTTGTCTCTACCAACTTCTAGTACTGCTTCCATTTCGGAGGCAAGAAGTGGAAATGATAGACACGTTAATAATAAATATTTTTTTGGTGACATAACACGACCCCTATTTTTGAGAAAGCTATTCTATCAATCATTATTGATATAAGAAAGCTTAGATTATTTTAATTGATTTTTAGGAAAGGGAATAATTTTGGTGTCTTTTTTACATATTCTTTATAAGCTTCTTCATGACCCCACTTTTTATTGCCTCTGAGCTCCAATAGTCTGACCCCGCTAACATAATTAAGTAAGATAAAAGTAAACACGGGAGAGGAGATGGCTGCATAAATTTCATTGCCAACAAGAAAATCTAGCGACATTACACTGATTCCAAGCCAAAGCATGATTTCCCCAAAATAATTAGGATGCCTGCTATAAGCCCATAAGCCAGAAGTTATAAACCTATCCTTATTTTCAGGTAGTGCCCTAAATTTACTTTTCTGAGAATCTGAAACAACCTCAGTGCAAAATCCAAAAATGAATATAAACATGCCAATGTAAAATATATTTGATACAGCGGCTGCTTCACTATTTAAGGCTATGAAGGCAGGCATAGCACATAAGGAAACCCACATTCCTTGAAGCGTCCATGTCATAAAGAATTGGGTTGGTTGCTTTTTAATGGAATCAAAACGTTTATCACCATTATCTTTATGGACTCGGCTAAATAAGAAATATCCCAGTCGCATGGCCCAAAACAGAATAGAGGCTAAGATAATAAATTTATAAATACTCATCCCTGTTCCCATGGCTCCAAAATAAAAAGCCAACAACGAAACAGAAATATAGGTCAAACTTCCTGTGAGGTCATAAAATTTTTCAGTGTTATATAGCCAAGCGGGAATGAACATAGTCCACTGAATTAAAAAACATAAGCATATTAAGGACAGCAATGTTGCCTCATTGCTCAAAAATGAGGCATAGGAAATTGATAGCAAAAAGACTGCCAAAGAGATAAATATATTAATAACGGCTTTCATTGCTATTGCCAACCGCAAGATCTGTTCGCATTTTTATCATCTAGCCAATCTTTCAGGGGCTGATAATAATTTAATAATGCTTTGCCACTTAGCTCTCTGGTGCCTGTTAGAGCCTCTAATGCACTCTGCCAATCTTTGCTTTGGCCCAGGGAAAGCATAGCTCTAAGCTTTTCTCCAGCAATTTCATTGTTATAAATAGAGCATTCATGCAGCGGTCCTTTGTGCCCTATTTGCTGGCAAAGAGATTCATGGAATTGGTACTGTAAAATCCTAGCTAAATAGTATCGAGTGTATGGGGTATTAGCTGGAATATGATATTTTGCTCCGGGATCAAAAGCATCCTGATCTCTGGGTATCGGAGAAGTTATCCCTTGATACTCTTTTCTTAAATCCCACCAACTTGTATTAAGATCCTCAACTCTAGTGGTGCCATCAAAGACCCCTGCTCTCCAGCGATCAAGCATGAGAGTCCATGGAACTGCAACCACTCCATCTAGTGCCTGCTTCATCAATAACGCAATGCTGTCTTTGGATGCTTGCTCAGCATCTTCTTCGCTGATAAAGCCAATCTGATAGAGATAATCTGGAGTAATAGATAGGGTGAGCAAGTCTCCAACCGCTTCATGAAATCCATCATTCGCCCCACCCTCGAAAACACTGGGCAAATGATTGTATGCTTGGTAGTAGAAAATGTGGCCAAGCTCATGATGAATAGTGGCAAAGTCCTCCGCATTTTTTTCAATACACATTTTGATTCTAAGATCCTCCATAGAATCTAGGTTCCAGGCAGAAGCATGACATACCACATCTCGATCAGCTGGCTTAACAAATAGTGAGCGCTCCCAGAAGCTTTGGGGCAGCGATTGAAATCCAAGGGAAAGAAAGAAATCTTCAGCAATCTCTACCATATCAATTTCTGTGAGATTCTTTTCTTGGATAATTGCAGTCAAATCAATAGATGGCTCTTTTTGAGTATTTTCCTCATAAACCAAATCGTAGATATTGGCCCAGGATTGACCCCACATATTTCCAAGAATATGGGCAGGAATAGTGCCATCGGTAGGCATGAGATCGGATCCGTATTCCTCCATTAATTCATATCGAGCATGGCACTGTAAGGCATCGTAAAGGGGCTTTAATTCCTGCCAGACTCTTTCGGTCTCATCTCTAAAATCCTCTGCGGGCATATCGTACTTACTAAACCAAAGCTCCGTTAAACCTGCGTACCCGAGATCTTTAGAGCCTTGATTGCCAATATCAATCATTCTTAAATATTTATCTCGCATAGGTGTGCCAATATTTCTCCACCCATCCCAAGCCTTCAATAGCTCTTGATAGTTCCTAGAATTATCAATTACTGATTCAAAGGCCTCTAAATCCCAGCAATCTTCAGCTGAAAAACAGTGTTTGCCTGATCCATACATAGCTTCAAGTTCAGTTGAGATATCAGCCAACTCTGAAGCCAAATCATCATTTAAAGGAGATGGCATAACAAATGAACTTTTAATTAAGCTGAGCTGTCTTCTAATAGATTCTGAAACCTCAACCTCGTCAAATGTTGCAGCTTCCCGCGCTCTCTCAAGAGCTAAAAGTTGAAAGCGCTTGCCAAAATCAGCTACTACTTTCTGTGAGTCATAAGTGATAAAATTTGAACCTATCCAATAGGCTGAGCTTGCTGTTGGACCAAGTGCTGCATCTTGTGCTTCAACTTTATTAAGAAACTCAATGGCATCTTGTTCAGTGAGCTGAGTACTTGGTTGAGAACATGCAATGATAATTAATACAGGTAAAACGCTTAGTAACTTTTTCATAAATATCCCCTCGGAGGATCAAGATAGCCCCAAGATATGAAAATTTCAACAAATCAATTTAAAAACGGATTAAAGATCCTGATAAATAATCAACCCTGCTCTATCTTAGAGCATGAATTCCATAAGCCCGGAAAAGGTCAAGCCGTTATGAGGGTAAGGTACAGAAACTTAATAACCAGCAAAGTTATTGATAAGACCTTTAAATCTGGAGAATCCGTGGAACAAGCAGATGTGGTTATCAAAGAAATGGACTATCTTTATAACGATGGTGAGTTTTGGTTTTTTATGGATCCGGTTAGCTTTGATCAAGTTCAGGTGAATAACACAATTATGGAAGAAGCCTCTAATTGGCTAATGGGCCAAGAAAGGTGTGAAGTAACTACCTGGAATGATGACATTATTTCTGTTGAAGTGCCTGCAATAGTCGAATTAAAGATATCTGAATCAGAGCCTGGCGTAAAAGGAGATACTGTTTCAGGAGCGACAAAGCCAGCTACCCTAGAAACAGGGATAGTTATCCAGGTCCCTTTATTTGTAAATGAGGGCGAAGTTATTAAAGTCGATACTCGTAAACGAGAATATGCAGGCAGAACATAAGAGCATCCTATCTCTTATTAATTCGGGGATAGCAAGCGCTTTAAAAAATGAATTTAAGGCTGATCAAAGCCAAATTGAAAATATTCTTAAAAAAACTACTGTTTCCATTCCGGACGATATTTCAAACGGACACTGGACTTCTAATATTGCTATGGTGAGCGCTGGGATTTTAAAAAGCTCCCCTAGAGATTTAGCCAATGAAGTTATTAAAGTATTTGCAGAAAATGAGGTATTTGAAAAAATTGAAATTGCAGGACCAGGATTCATCAATTTCTTTTTGACATCTGAATCCCTGTTAAGGCAGACGGAATATTTACATGAGCAATTCCTAGAAACCATCAAACACATTAACCCAAGGAAAATACTCATTGAATTTGTATCAGCAAATCCTACCGGTCCCTTGCATGTTGGGCACGGACGAGGAGCCGCTTATGGAGATGCCCTAAAACGAATGCTTGAATTAGTAGGTCATAGCGTTACCACGGAATACTATGTAAATGATGCTGGAAGACAGATGGATATTGTTACAGCAAGCATTTTGTTGCGGTCTGCCAATATCGGTGCTGAAGATTTTCCTTCAGCTTGTTATCAGGGTGAATATATAAAAGCTATCTCCGCAGACATTGTCCTCACCCCTGATGAGTGCAAAACAATTGAAGACTTCCTGAAAGATCTGCCCGCAGATGAAGATGAGGCAATTGATAAAATATGTTTAGATCTCAAGAATCTCTCAAAGATTTGGGACTCCGCAAAAAATATTGGTTTGCAATCCATCCTGGGTCTGATTAAGAAAGAATTATCTGATCTTGGTGTAGATTTTGATGAATGGTTTTATGAATCATCTTTGGGTGGGCTGGACGATAGTTCATCCTTGTTAAAACAAGCGCTTGAGCAAAGTATAGACACCGCGGGATATGAAAAAGAGGGAGCATATTGGCTACGCTCAACAGATTATGATGACGATAAGGATAGAGTGCTGATTAGGAGGGATGGGAGAGTAACCTATTTAGCATCAGATGTTGCTTACCATAAAAATAAGTTAGATCGCGGATTTGATCAGCTCATAAATATATGGGGAGCAGACCATCATGGATATATTAAAAGAATTGAAGCTGCCATAGAATCTGTGGGTTACTCCAAGTCATCTCTGTTAGTTTTATTGGTCCAGTTTGCTAATCTATATGAAGATGGCAAAAAGCTTAAGATGTCTACTAGATCCGGTACATATTATGATTTAGGCAGTCTTATTGAAATGGTTGGAGCCGATGTAACAAGATTTTTCTACCTTGCTAAGCAAGCCGATCAACATCTAGACTTTGATGTTTCCTTGGCAAAAAGCGAATCAAAAGATAATCTCTACTACTACATCCAATATGCTCATGCGCGCATATCATCGCTGGAAAAAAAATATGAAGCTGCAATGGGATCATTGCCAAGCTCAATAAGCGCAAATGAATGTCCAGAAGCTCTCATAGAAATAATCCAAATGCTTATGAAGCATGCGAGCACCCTGCTTAATTCGGTAGAGAGGTATCAACCTCATTTACTCATTTATTTCTTAAGAGAGCTTGCCCAAAAGGTTCATCAATTTTATAACGAAGTAAATGTGCTCAAAGCAAGCCCTGAAGAAGCAAGCACTTATATGTTTGTTTTGCTGCAAGCCAAGCAAGTTATTGATCAGTCCTTGGGTCTTCTTGGAATTCAAGCAAAAGAACAAATGTAATGAAGGACTTTGCTGGTAAACAACATAAGCGCAAGCAAGCACATAAAGCATCCCCAAAATTTAAAACTGCTAAAAAAAACATCTCTCCAATAAACCTCAGAACAGGCTTAATTATCATTGGGGCAATAGCAGTATTTGTCTTGACTGTTTTTAAGACAATGGAAACAGACATTTCATCGATTTATACGCAGGAAACTAAAACTACTATTGAATTTACTTTTCCATCAGATCTAGAAAAGAATTGGGTGCTTGCTGAAATTGATGAAAAATTAACTACCGAATCATGCGAGTATTTGTTGCAAGTAGAGACTTATGGAAAAAATATTTATGCTCAGGAACTTGTGAACACTATGTTCACTTTAGAATTGAATGCTTACATTGAAAAAGCATTCAGCCCAGCATCTCCAGGACAGACTTTCTATAGAGTGCTGAGCGGGCCCTATCCAAACAAATCATCTGTAAATAATGCAAGGGAGAGGCTTATTAAAAATGGTTCAAGACCATTAATACTGACTAGATGCAAAACAAAATGACTGCGTTTGAACAATTTCATGGTGATCTAGTTGCTGCTGCCTCTGACCTGGGAAAATCAACCCCTCTATTAATCGCTGTTTCAAAAAAACAGTCTTTGGAAAAAATGCACCATGTTTATGAACAAGGACAACGTCACTTTGGCGAGAACTATGCGCAAGAATTATTGCATAAGGCTAATGAAATGCCAGCCAACTGTTGTTGGCATTTTATTGGGCCGGTGCAAAGCAATAAGATAAAAATTATTGCTCAGCATGCAGACTGGATTCACAGTCTGTCAGACTTAAAACACGTGCAAAAGTTGGAAACAGAGCTGCAAAAATTAAATAGAACTATCAACGCACTTATTCAAATAAATGTAGATAGTGAAGAATCTAAGTCTGGTATTACCAAAGAAGAGGATTTTATTGAATTAGCGGAAAAATTGGTGCGTTCCACTAAAATTGGTCTTAAAGGAATTATGATGTTACCGAAGCTTCATAAATCAGAGAGCGAACTTGAGCATCTTGCAGCTGAAATAAAAAGGTATAAAGCACTTCTTAACAGTATTGGATGTCAAAACTGTGAGATTTCATTGGGCACATCCTCTGATTATCGTGAAGCTTTAAAGATTGGATCTACAATGATTAGAGTTGGGGAAAAAATATTTGGAAAAAGAATTTAACAAAATAATCTTCTTTGGTGCAGGGAATATTGCCCAAGCAATCATGCTTGGCCTATTGGAGGCAAAAACTTCTAGCACTAAATTACTGGCGATTAACAAAAATCCTATGCATGATGTTTTCTTAAGAAAACATGCTATCAAGAAAATTTTTCCAAAGGACCTAGGTAAGCTTAATCATCCTAATAATATATTGTTGCTAGCCGTAAAACCAAAGGATATAAATATTGCTGTTGATCAGCTGCGATTTTCTGGTTATGAGGGAACTGTTTGCAGTTTGGCAGCAGGAGTAAGTTTGAGAAAAATATCGCAATTACTTGGCTCTGATTCTGTGGTAAGAGCAATGCCAACAACAGCTTCAGCCTTTGGACTAGGAACTACTGGGATATATTCAGATAAAGCAAGAGGACAAAAAACTAAATTAATAAAAAAGCTATTTGACAAAATTGGTGTAACTTTAATCCTTAAAAAGGAAAAAGATATGCATGATTTCACTGCCGTTGTTGGCAGCGGCCAAGCATTTCTCATGCAGCTTCTTAAAGAATATGAAAGGGGTTTGGCTTCCCTAGCTGATCAAAAAAAGAATAAAGCCATAATCAAAAATCTTCTAAGGTCTTTATTTCTTCAATTTGAAATGTATGGCTTTGAAAAAGCAATTAAGAAGATTGCCTCTAAAAAGGGAACGACTGAGGCTGGATTGGTTACACTACATAAGCTTGGGGGTAATAAGATGTTAAATGAAACCTTTAAGGCCACCAAAATTAGATCTCAAGAGATAGAAAATGAATTCAAGTAACTTATTAATATATTTGGTTTTAAATTTGCTCTCATCAGCATTTTTAGCTTTGTTTATCTTGAGAGCATTTAGAGCCAATTATTTCAATCCTGTGGTTAAATTTTTTGTTACTTATTTTGAAAATCCAAAACAAAAATTATTGCCCTTCTTGCCTGCTCTTGTATCTTCTTTACTTTTAGCACTTGTATTTAAATTTATGGCAAATAGTTTCATCTATGATGTTCAAAACTATTACAAGGTAGTTGTTTTTAGCTTGGTTGGTTTAATAAATCTTTTTTTTAGACTTATTTTTTATATTGTGGTTGCATCGGTTATCTTGAGCTGGGTAGCAAGAGGATCACGCCACCCAATGATCGATCTGGTAAATGAGATTTCAGATAAGTCTTTAGCGCCTATTAGGTCTATTATTCCAAGTTTTGGAGGCCTAGATTTTACTCCAATATTTCTTATCTTAATTCTTAATTACGCTAACAGTGTGATGATAGATATTGTTAGAATGCTTGCCCAAAACATATAAAAGTATATAAATGAAAATCGAGCAATGCTCCTTTAGATATGAGGACAAATTTAGTCTCCTTAATGGTGAATCCATAGAAGGATTTGAACTGGTTTATGAAACCTATGGAGAGCTAAATGCCGAAAAAAATAATGCAGTGCTGGTATGTCATGCATTTTCTGGAAGTCATCATGCAGCTGGAGTAGATCCAACTACTGATAAGCCAGGCTGGTGGCATGAGTTTATTGGCCCAGGAAAAGCTATTGATACAGATAAATACTTCGTTGTGTCGCCAAATAATCTTGGGAGTTGTTATGGCTCAACTGGACCTCTTACAGTTAATAATGTTACCGGCAAGCCATATGGATCAAGCTTTCCTGCCTTAGATGTATACGATTGGGTGGCCTCTCAAGATCTTCTTAGAGAAAATCTTGGAGTCAAAGCTTGGGAAATGGTTTTAGGAGGAAGCCTTGGGGGGATGCAGGCCCTTGAGTGGAGTATTTCTTTTTCAGGCAAGATTAAAAAAGCTGGAATTATTGCTGCTACTGCATTGGTAAGCTCTCAAAATATTGCACTTAATCAAGTAGCTCGTGAGATTATTAGAAAAGATATTGCCTTTGAAAATGGTGATTATCTATTAGCTAATAAGAAACCAAAAGATGGCCTCAAGGTTGCCAGAATGCTGGGTCACATAACCTACCTTTCTGAAACTAATTTTAAAAATAGGTTTGGCAGAAAATTGCAAGATGCAGAAAATAAAATTGATGAAAATATTGATTTTGAGGTTGAAAACTATCTTCGCTATCAAGGAGAAAAATTCTCAGAGTATTTTGATGCAAATTCTTACATCCTGTTAACCAAGGTCATGGATACCTTTAATCCTGCTGCGAGATTTAATAATAATATTGTCGAAGCGCTTAAGAATTGCATAGCTAAGCTTCTTATTCTTAGTTTTGATGACGATTGGCTTTTCCCGACTCAGTACAGCAAAGAATTGCATCTTGCCGCTATTAAGGCTGGAGTTCATAGTTCTTTCATTGAGCTTTCTGGGCAACATGGACACGATAGTTTTCTATTCACCTCAGATGACTACACCTCAGCAATTTCAAACTTTTTAAATCATGCATAAAAACATTGAAAGAGAGATTCTCAATCTCATTTCCTCCGGTGCCAAGGTATTAGACTTGGGTAGCGGTGATGGCGCCTTGCTAGCAAAATTAGCTGAAAAAAATATTGAGGGTCATGGAGTTGAAATCGATTCAAAAAGATTGATAGTATCATTGTCCAAAGGGGTGTCTGTAACCCAAAAAGATATAGATAGAGGTCTTTCAGAATTTAATAATTTAGGTTTTGATTTTGTGGTCATGGCAAACTCTATCCAGTGTTTAAGAAGACCGCATGAGGCATTGAATAATATTTTTGAAATTGCTAATGAGTGTGCCGTTACCATTCCTAATTTTGGGTTTTGGAAAATAAGGCTAAAGTTACTAAAAGGTGTCATGCCAGTATCAAAATCATTGCCAGCAAAATGGTATGAGACCAAAAATATTCACTTATGTACTATCAAAGACTTTGAAGAATTGTGCTTTGAAAAGAAAATCACAATTAAGAAGAAATTCTATTTCAACGAAAACTATATGCCTTTAAATAGCGTATTGATTTCTAGAGCCAATCTCTTTGCTGCTGAGGCTGTCTATCATCTTGAAAAACAATGATCCTATTTACCTGGCAACGGGTAACCCTGGAAAAGTCAACGAATTTAATGGCATGCTTTCAGGTTATCAAATTCATAGTTACAAAGAGCTAATTAATGCCGATCTTCCAGAAGAGACTGGATCAAGTTTTGTAGAAAATGCCATGATAAAAGCTCGATTTGTTTCCTCTTATACCGAAAGAAAGGTGTTGGCAGATGACTCGGGACTGATTGTTCCTGAATTAAATTATTGTCCCGGAATTAAATCTGCAAGATTTGCAGGCGACAATGCATCCGATAGAGAGAATAGAGAAAAGTTACAGCGCCTCATAGCAGGATTAGAAGTGGAATTTCTTCCTGCATACTTTATCTGTATTCTTGTGCTCATAAGATTCCCCAAAGATCCTCTTCCAATAATAAAAACAGGGAAAATGCATGGATATGTTTCTGTCCATGAGCAAGGCGATAAGGGCTTTGGATATGACAAAATGTTTTACCTTGATAATAAAGTCGATACTCTTGCATCAATTGATGCGACTAAAAAGAACTTAATTAGTCATAGGGCCAAAGCCGTTAAGAAGCTTCTTGCAGCTATTTGATGGTATCTAAATTTCCACTAAGCCTTTATATCCATCTTCCATGGTGTGAGAAAAAATGTCCGTATTGCGATTTTAATGTCACTACAAATATTCCAGATAACTTCTCAAACTTTAGTAAGGCTCTTATTGATGATTTGGAAGCATCCAGCGAGTGGATTCAAAATAGAAAATTTTCAAGTATTTACTTTGGGGGTGGGACTCCCTCCTTAGCAGACCCAAGTTTGCATGAAAGTATCATTAAATGGCTAACAAAAAATCATTTAGCACAAAGCGATATCGAAATTACCCTAGAGTGCAATCCAAAAGAAACTAATTTACAAAATCTTAATAGATTTATGGATATTGGAATTAATAGATTTTCTTTAGGAATACAAAGCTTTGATGAAGGGGTTTTGAAAGACTTAGGAAGGAATCATACATACAAAGAATCTTACAAAGCCATCGAAGAACTAGAGAAAATTAGTTCCAGAAAAACTATAGACCTCATGTATGGTTGTCCAAATCAAACCTTGGAAAAAGCAGCAAAAGATATTGAGGTTTTCAGTAAAAGCAACATCAAGCATCTTTCCTATTATCAATTAACTCTTGAGCCTAATACGGTCTTCTACTCAAGATCACCCAAATTACCCAGCGAAGACGAGATTGAGGCAATAGAAAGCGCTTGCAAAGGTATCCTTAATAATAAGCTGTTTTCTCAGTACGAAGTATCCTCGTGGTCCAGAGGAAATGACCTTTCTACTCACAATCTCAACTACTGGAATTACGGAGATTACTTAGGCATTGGACCAGGATCTCATAGCAAAATTTCAATTGAAGAAAAATCTATAAGATTTACAAAGCTTAAAAAAGTCTCTTCATATATTGAAGATCAAGCGCCCAAGCTTATGCAATCTATTGAGGGCAATGAACTAGATATGGATATTGCCATGAACTTTTTCCGCTTAAAAAATGGTCCTGATGTAGAAAAGATAGAAACCTATCTTCAGCTCTCAAATGAATTCTTAAATAAGTGTAAAAATGCTCAAAAAGAAGGATTATTGCTTAAGGATAAGCTTGTCCCAACGCAAAAAGGCTTCAATTACTTAAATGAATTGATAGCTTTATTTTAAAAAAGAAATCTTAAAGTTTGTAATTGTTCTTCCTTCTTGTGCGGCTCTCTTTGCAAATCTTGTAACAAAGCTTGTTTCAGGATGCTTTCCCTCCGTGAATCTCAAGTCAATCGCAACATTTTGAAGCTCTCTGATGGTCTCAGCATAATTCTCCCAATCAGTTGAAATAAATATTTCCGCATCTTTCTTTAAATGGGGCTTGAGAACTTTAAAAAAGAAAGGGTTTATTAATCGCCTTTTGTGATGCCTGGCTTTTTGCCAAGGGTCGGGAAACATAACAAAAACTTTATCGAATATAGGTTTATCACTCGCAACGATTAAATCTCTTATATCTCCATCAAAAATCCTTACTGAATCTATGCTGTTGGACTTTAATTTACCAATAAGGCTTCCAATCCCGCTTTTATATACCTCTGAGGCAATGATTTTATGATTTTCAAATTGATCTGCTAGAAAAATTGTGAAATCGCCATCCCCGAAACCAATATCTAAAATAGCTTCAGAATTACCAATGAAATCCGAGCAATCTGATAATGAATTAACTTGGTAGGAAGAGAGGCTCTTAATATTATTTTTCTGGGACTCGGTTATCCTTCCCAATCTTTTAACAAAGCTAGGGAGATATTCTTTACTCAATTAAACCTTCGGTTGGAGAGGATGCATTTCCATACTCGGTTTTTTGCATTCTTCCAGCAAGAAATGCTTTTCTACCTGAAATTACAGCATCTTTCATAGCTTCAGCCATCAAGATAGGATCCTTGGCTTTTGCTATCGCAGTGTTCATCAATACTCCTTCACAACCTAGCTCCATGGCAATAGCAGCATCCGATGCTGTGCCCACTCCTGCATCTACAATGATGGGTTTAGAAGAGTTTTCTAATATTATTGAAATAGTATGAGGATTTACTACTCCCAAGCCTGAGCCAATAGGCGATGCCAGAGGCATAACAGATACGCAGCCCATATCATCTAATTCTTTACAAAAAATAGGGTCATCGGAACAATAAACCATTACCTCAAAACCATCTTCAATAAGGGTCTTGGCAGCAGAAATTGTATGAGTCATATTAGGGTACAAAGTCTTCTGCTCCCCCAGGACCTCTAGTTTTACTAAGTTGTGGCCATCCAGCAATTCTCTTGCAAGCATGCATGTTCTTATAGCATCTTCTGCATTAAAGCACCCTGCAGTATTTGGAAGTATGGTCCACTTATCTGGGCTGATAAATTCTAATAAGTTTGGTTCGTCAGCATTTTGCCCAATGTTAGTTCGTCTAATAGCAACCGTAACTATTTCGGCCCCAGAAGCAATAATTGCATCCCTGGTCTCTTCGAGATCTTTGTATTTTCCAGTACCAACTAATAATCTTGATGAAAAAGATCTGCTTCCTATTTGCAAAACTTCACTCACTAGCCACCACCAACAGCATGAACGATTTCTATAACTGCACCCTCTTCAATTAAGGTAGATGCATGCAGCGATTTTGGAATAATTTCTCCGTTCATTTCAATTGCAAATTTCTTTTTAGTAAGCTCTAAATCAGAGGCTAATTCTGCAAGGCTTTGCCCTGATGTCTTTTGAATTAGTTCTCCGTTTAAATGAAATTTAATTGCTGGCATTAGGCAGCATTCGACATTGCAGACTTAAGTTTTTTCAGGGCTGCATTCTCAATTTGTCTTATTCTTTCAGCAGAAACTTCGTATTCTTCTGCTAAATCATGGAGAGTAACCTTATCTTCTGAAAGGTATCTTCTAAAGATAATATCTTTGCTTCTCTCATCTAGAGTTGAAATAGCTTCGGCTAGCTCTTGCTGGTTATGAAGATTGAATTCCTCTTCAGCAACAATATCTTCTGGGTTGTATCTTTTATCTTCTAAGAAGTGAACAGGAGCAACTGCTGCGCTCTCATCATCGTCTGGCGGTCCATCGAAAGATGCGTCTCCAGCAGAGAGCCTATTTTCCATGTGGTAAACATCTTTAACATCCACGTCTAGATCTTTAGCAATTTGCTCAGCTTCATCTTTTGTAAGCCACTCAAGACCTTTCTTTTTACTGCGTAAGTTAAAGAACAACTTCCTTTGCGCCTTGGTAGTCGCAATTTTGACCATTCTCCAATTTTTTAGAATATATTCATGAATTTCTGCCTTGATCCAATGGACAGCAAAGGATACGAGTCTTACTCCCTTGTTGGGATCAAATCTATCCACTGCTTTCATTAAGCCAACATTGCCTTCTTGGATAACATCGGCAATGGGTAATCCATAGCCAGAATAGGATCTTGCAATATGGACTACAAAGCGAAGATGAGATAAAACCAGCTGTCTTGCAGCATCTAAGTCATCGTTCTCATACAGCTTGAAGGCAAGCTCTTTTTCTTGTTCAGGAGTTAGGATAGGAATGGAATGCACGCAAGCAAGATAGGATTCAATATCCTTTCCTGGAGTTTGCAGCTCAATTTTTTGTAATTCAGTACCCATTTTTATCTCAAAAATCCCGTAGGATGCGAGATTTTAGCTAATTTTAGCAATTTTAGCTAAATTCATTAAAAATTTTGCCAACTTCTGTGATATCAACGGATGCCCCAAAAGCGACAAAGTATGGATTTAAGATGGTATCTTTTTTACCGTATTCAAGGGTTTTCATTGAAGAAATATCAAGAATGTCTCCGCCTGCAGCTAAAAGGATGGCGTGAGCTGCTGCTATATCCCATTCGCTGGTAGGACCAAATCTAGGGTAAATATCTGCATCTCCTGTAGCTAACATACATATCTTTAGCGAGCTACCATATGACTTATATTGGTGATCAATGCCCTTTTCTTTCAAAAAAGCTGCAAAAGTTGTGTCTTGGTCTGTCTTATGACTTTTGCTACCTACAACTCGTAAAAGTTTGGGTAAATCGCTTGTATTTGAAAGCGCTTGGTGTTTAACAGTATTCGATGTCCAGACTAAATTCATAGCGGGAGCACCCACAAAGCCATAAACGGGTATTCCGTTAGTAATGAGGGCAATATTAAGCGTGAATTCATTTGATTTATTAATAAATTCTTTTGTGCCATCGAGCGGGTCTATAAGCCAAAACTCCTTGGGTATGGAGGATGGATATTTTTCCTCTTCTGACAGTACTGGAATATCTTTGGTAATGGATTCTAAGCCCAGCTTGATGGCTTGATGCGATAGCAAATCTGCAACAGTAACTGGAGAATTATCTTCCTTTGACTTGGTTTCCAAATTATCTGAATGATAAACATCCATGACTTGTTTGGCCGCAGAGTTATAAATTGGATAAATTAATTCGTCTAGTGAATCGATAATGGGTAATGCCATTAATTAATTGTACAAGTTTCTTTGTTTGCTAATGAAGTAAGTTTTGTGAAAATTTCAGTTTGATCCATTTTTCCAGCAAAAGCCTCTGCTCCTGGCCCATATGCATAAATCCCTATCTGATTTAGAGAGTGCTTATCTGTATTCCAACGACTGTAAACAAAGTCATCCTTTTGACCCAATACAGTTAGACCTCCTGTCTCATGATCGGAAGAAACAACTACAAGAACATCATCCCTTTGCGAAGCATAGTCAAGGACAGTATTAACTGTTGCGTTGAAATCCTCTAATTCTATTAGCATTGCCTTCAAATCGTTATCGTGCGATGCCCAGTCAATTTGACTACCTTCTGACATTAAGAAAAATTTACTGCAAGGACTGTCTTGATGAAGATAATCTAAGGCAACTTTAGTCATCTCAAGCTGAGAAGGGCCCTCTCCCCTATTAATGCCATCCTCTGCAAAAAGCCCAATGACTCTCCCAGTTTTGAATGCAGCGCCGGGAATTTTATCCAAATCAAAAAAGAAGGTCGCATCTTTGGAATCATCTAAATTAAAAAATTCTTTTCCGCCACCAAGTGCAATATGAATGTTCGAATTGACTAATTGGGAAGCGATCTCCTCTTCCTCGTAACGACTTCCAACATGAGCATAATGTGCAGCTGGGGTTGCATGAGTTATGGATGATGTTGCCACCAAGCCTGATAAGAAACCATGCTCCTCGAGCACCTCAGAAATATTAGGGACACTCCTTTGGGCAGGATCCACTCCTACAAATCTATTGATTGTGCTAGTTCCTGTGGCCCAAGCTGTAGCGGAAGCAGCAGAATCAATATTCAGCGAATTATAAGAGTGATTAATAACTGTTCCTTGTATTGGCATCCTATCAACTGCCATATTAAATTCAGATCCACCCATCGTAATTCTACCGATTTGAGTATGGTTAATTCCCATCCCATCTCCAATGAGGAGTATTATTTTTAAGGGATTTTTTGAATAAGAATTTTGCTCAAGTTTCGTGGGCGATGAATTATTACTAGGTCCAATCAATGTTTTATCAATGGATTTTTGAAAAAAAACAAAGCAAGCAACAGCAATTATTAGTACGGAAGTAATAATCAAAAATTTATTTTTCATCTAACGCTTGTCTTCGAATATCCGAAATAACTGATCTTGGTTGATTGAAATCATAATTATAAAGTGAGCCTTCCCAATCACCATAGGTAGGATTTT
>VMDH01000071.1 GCA_008080945.1 Gammaproteobacteria bacterium
CTGATGATCCTACGGCAACACAACCCATCATGTATCAAGCCATAGCAAAGAAGCCCAGTGTAAAAGAAGCATACGAAAAAAAACTTATTGATCTTGAAGTTTTATCAACTGAGGATTGCGCCGACATTCAAAAAACCTATAGAAAATCACTTGAGGGCGGGGGAGCAGTTGCTTTAAATTTAGCCTCCCAACCAGACGAGAAGCTTTGGTTTGATTGGAGCCCTTACTTAGATAAGCATTGGGACGAGAAAACTAATACGGCTATATCAAAAAAAGTATTAAAAGAAATTGCAGAGAAAATTTTTAGTTCTCCTAAAAACTTTATTCTTCAAAAGCAAGTAGAAAAGCTATATCGCAATAGAAGTCAAATGGCTGCTGGTAAGATTCCTGCGGATTGGGGTTTTGGAGAATTAATGGCTTATGGTTCTCTTTTGCAAGAAGGCTATCCCATAAGAATGACTGGGCAAGATATAAGAAGAGGAACGTTTTCCCATCGTCATGCTCTTTTAGTTAACCAAGAAAATGGGGATGGATTTATCCCTTTAACTCAAATATCTGAGTTAACGGACTCTCACTTTGATATGTATGATTCGCTGCTATCTGAAGAAGCTGTCTTGGGTTTTGAGTATGGTTATTCTGCAACTTGGCCATCTGGTCTTGTAATTTGGGAAGCCCAATTTGGAGATTTTGTAAATGGTGCTCAAGTGGTTATTGATCAATTTATTTCCTCTGCTGAGCATAAGTGGGAAAGACTATCTGGCTTGGTTATGTTATTACCTCATGGCTATGAAGGCCAAGGTCCAGAGCATAGTAGTGCTAGGATTGAACGTTTTCTTCAATTATGCGCCTTTGAAAATATTCAAGTTTGCATACCAACAACTCCTGCTCAAATCTTTCACCTTTTAAGGCTTCAGGCAATTAGACCTATGAGAAAGCCGTTAGTGATTATGTCTCCTAAAAGCTTGCTAAGAAATCCCAAGGCTGTTTCTGGTTTAGAAGAATTTACAGAGGGCTCATTTAAATTTGTAATCGATGATGAAAAGGCCATACCTGAGAAAATAGAAAGGATCGTTCTGTGCTCAGGAAAAGTATTCTTTGATTTAGATGAAAAAAGAGAGGAACTGCAAGATAGCAAGACAGCAATCATAAGGATTGAGCAACTTTATTCCTTTCCCTATGATTATCTCGAGGCAATTTTAAAGCGATACCCAAATGCCCAAAAAGTAATTTGGTGTCAGGAAGAACCAATGAATCAGGGAGCTTGGTTTAGTCATCGCCACAGAATACAAAGAGTTTTGGATAGATTAAACAGATTAGATCTATCTTTAAGAAGTAGACCAGCATCTTCAGCGCCAGCCGTGGGCTTAAATAAACTTCATTTGAAGCAACAAGCTGAGCTGATAGACAGTGCATTCAATGATTAGGGGAGTATATCTATGAGCACAGAAATAAAATCACCAACATTTCCTGAGTCGGTTGTTGATGGAACGGTTGCAAATTGGCTTAAAAAAGAAGGTGAAACTGTTAAGCAAGATGAAGTTATCGCTGAGATAGAAACGGACAAGGTTGTTTTAGAAGTTGTTGCACCATTTGATGGCTCTATTACTAAAATCTATAAACAAGCTGGTGAAACTGTAACTAGTGCTGAATTGATAGCTGACTTTTCAGAGGGTTCTTCTCCTGATGCTGTAAAGGAAAGCAAAACTGAGGAAAAGAAACAAGATAACAATGAAGATAAAAAATCTGGACCAGCTGCAAAAAAAATAATGAACGAGCATGATTTAGATGCCGCAGAAGTTTCAGCTTCAGGAAAAGGAGGCAGAATTACCAAGGCAGATGTTCTCGAGCATCTTGAAACTAAAAATTCTGACGCAAAGAAAGATATAGATATTTCCACCACTATTTCTGGTGACAGACCCGAAGAAAGGGTGCCGATGTCAAGGCTCAGAGCAACCATTGCTAAGAGATTGCTTGAGGTTAAGCAAAACACCGCAATGCTAACTACCTTTAATGAAGTTGATATGCTTCCAATCAAGAATATGAGATCTAAATTTGGCACTGAATTTGAAGAAAAGCATGGAGTTAAGTTAGGTTTTATGAGTTTTTTTGTTGCAGCAGCTGTTGAGGCGTTAAGAGCATTCCCTTCAGTTAACGCGTCAATCGATGGAGACGATATTGTCTATCACAGCTTTCAAGATATTGGTGTAGCCGTTTCAACTGAAAGGGGTTTGGTTGTTCCAATCATTAGAAATGCTGAAAATTTAGATCTAGCTGAAATCGAAAAATCTATCATTGATTACTCCGGGAAGGCGCGAGATGGAAAGCTCGATCTGCAGGATATGCAGGGAGGCACATTTACTATTTCTAATGGCGGTATTTTTGGATCTCTTTTATCAACACCAATTTTAAATGCTCCACAAACGGCAATACTTGGAATGCATAAGATCCAAGATAGGGCGGTGGTGATTGATGGAGAAATTGTGGTACGACCTATGATGTATCTTGCAATGAGTTACGATCACAGGCTCATAGATGGCAAAGAAGCGGTTGGATTTTTAGTTAATATTAAAGAAGCTTTGGAATCACCAGAGAGATTATTATTGGGGTTATAAAATGAATTTTGATGTAGTGGTAATTGGTGGTGGACCTGCAGGTTACGTAGCAGCTATTAAGTCAGCACAACTTGGAAAAACTGTTGCATGTATTGAAAAAAATATTGACGATGCTGGTAAGCAAAGATATGGGGGTACTTGCCTTAATGTGGGATGTATTCCCTCCAAAGCTTTGTTAGATTCTTCCCAAAGATTTTACGATGCAACCAAACATTTAAGTGGCCACGGTATTGATATTAAAAATATTGCCTTAGATTTACCGAAAATGATGGATAGAAAAGATGGGGTGGTTACAAAGCTTACTTCAGGAATATTAGGTTTATTCAAAGCAAATAATGTGACCCCAATTGAAGGCACCGCAACATTATTAGCGAATAAAGAAATTAAAGTCATTAATAATGTTGGTGAGGAATCAACTATCAGTGCTGATAATATAATTTTGGCTTCTGGATCTGAGCCTATAGAAATCCCAATAGCTCCATGGAGTGAAAACATAACCGATAGCACTGGTGCATTAGAATTTACTTCAGTGCCAAAAAAACTTGGTGTTATTGGTGCTGGTGTTATTGGATTAGAGCTTGGAAGCGTATGGTCTAGATTGGGCTCTGAAGTGATTGTACTAGAGGCATTAGAGGACTTTTTATTCATGGCAGATCGTCAAATTGCCAGAGATGTTTTCAAAGAGTTTTCTAAGCAGGGTCTGGATATCAGGTTGGGTTCAAAGGTTATTTCTGCCAAGGACGATGGAAAGAAAGTAACAGTTAGCTATCAAACATCTGATGGTGATGAATCGTTAGAGTTTGATAAATTGATAGTTGCTGTAGGAAGAAGACCATATACAAATAGTTTATTAGGTGAAGATTCAGGTGTGAAAGTTGATGAAAAGGGTTTTGTGACAGTTAATGAGTTCTGTGAGACTTCTCAGCCAGGAGTTTATGCAGTAGGGGATCTTGTCAGAGGGCCAATGTTAGCCCATAAAGGCTCTGAGGAAGGTATTGTAGTTGCTGAAAGAATTGCAGGTAAGAAAGCGCAATTAAATTATGATTTAATTCCTTCAGTTATATATACTCATCCTGAAGTTGCCTGGGTAGGCAAGAATGAACAAGAAGCACAATCAATAGGTGAAATTAAAACAGGAGTATTTCCTTTTGCAGCTAGTGGTAGGGCTCTTGCTTCTGATGAATCAGTAGGTTTTGTTAAGATTGTTGCAGATAAGAAGACGGATACCATTCTTGGCGTACATGCTTTCGGTCCAGCAGCAGCTGAAATAGTTCAGCAAGGAGCAATTGCAATGGAATTTGGTTCCAGTGCAGAAGACCTTGGACTAACAGTTTTTAGTCATCCTACAGTTTCAGAGGCACTCCATGAAGCAGCATTAGCTGTAAATAACGAAGCAATACATATACCTAATAGAAAAAGATGAATTTACACGAATATCAAGGCAAGCAATTATTTGCTGAATACGGATTACCAGTATCCAATAATAAAGTTATCCACCGTGCAGAAGATGCAGTTGATGCATGCAATGAAATTGGTGGAGATAAGTGGGTAGTTAAAGCTCAGGTTCATGCTGGCGGAAGGGGTAAAGCAGGGGGAGTAAAATTAGTGGATACTCCTGAGGAAGCAAAGCAATTTGCCGAACATTGGCTAGGAAAGCAACTGGTGACCTATCAAACCGATGCTAACGGTCAAACTGTGAGTGCTATTCTCATAGAAAGCTGTACTGATATAGGAAAAGAACTTTATCTTAGCGCCGTTATTGACAGGTCCTCTAGGAAAATTGTATTTATCGCATCCTCAGAAGGTGGCGTAAATATAGAGGAGGTCGCCCAGAATTCTCCTGAGAAAATTATCTATGAACCGATTGATCCATTAACAGGTCCATTACCCTTCCAAGCAAGAAGAATTTCAAAAATCTTAGGATTGGATGCTGCTCAAGCAAAACAATTTGGTCAAATGCTTCCAAATTTTGTAAAACTCTTTCAAGAAAAAGATCTTAGTTTGCTTGAAATCAATCCCTTGGTCATTAAAGAAGATGGAAACTTACATTGCTTAGATGCAAAGATAAACATAGATAGCAATGCTTTATTTCGACAACCTCAATTAGTTGAAATGCATGATCCCACCCAGGAAGACCCAAAAGAACAAGAGGCTGCTAAATTTGATTTAAGTTATGTTTCACTTGATGGCAACATTGGCTGTATGGTAAATGGTGCTGGATTGGCTATGGGAACCATGGATACCATAAAGTTTTTTGGTGGCGATCCAGCTAATTTTCTAGATGTCGGAGGTACTGCAACCCAGGAAAGAGTTGCAAATGCTTTTAAGATTATTCTTGCAGACCCAAAGGTAAAGGTTGTTTTAGTAAATATTTTTGGAGGTATTGTCCGGTGCGATCTTATTGCCAAGGGCATATTGGCAGCTATTGATGAAGTTGGAGTGAAGGTTCCTGTCGTTGTTAGGCTCGAAGGCAACAATGCAGATACTGGAAGCGCAATTATTGCTGATTCCGATTACGAAATTGAAAGTTTGAACAATCTTGAAGAAGCTGCAAAAAGAGCTGTGGAGTTAGCCCAATGAGTATTTTAGTAAATAAACAAACAAGATTATTAGTTCAAGGATTTACTGGATCTCAAGCCACTATGCATTCGGAGCAATCGATTGCTTATGGCACTAACATTGTCGGAGGAGTAACCCCAGGTAAAGGTGGGACAACTCATTTGGATAAGCCAGTTTTTAATTCAGTGTTAGAAGCGAAAGAAGCAGTAGATCCAAATGCAGCAATTATTTTTGTGCCAGCACCTTTTTGTAAAGATTCTATTCTTGAAGCTGCAGATGCTGGGATTGAGTTGATCATATGCATCACAGAGGGTGTTCCTACAATGGATATGCTTGTTGTTAAGGAAAAAATTGATGCTCTAGGTTTAAGGCTCATAGGACCCAATTGTCCTGGCGTTATTACTCCTGGTGAGGCAAAACTTGGGATTATGCCTGGAGATATTCATTTGAAGGGATCTGTTGGAATTATTTCTAGATCAGGAACTCTTACCTATGAAGCTGTTAAGCAAACCACAGATTTGGGTCTTGGACAAAGTACTTGTGTTGGAATTGGTGGCGATCCGATTCCGGGTTCCTCGTTTATTGATATATTGCAATTATTTCAAGAAGATAAAGAAACTGAGGCAATTGTCTTAGTTGGAGAGATTGGCGGATCTGCAGAAGAGGAAGCAGCAGACTTTATTGCTCAAAATGTTTCAAAACCAGTTATCTCCTATATTGCAGGGCAAACCGCTCCTGCCGGGAAGCGTATGGGACATGCAGGGGCAATAATTGCAGGTGGTAAAGGCACTGCCGAAGATAAAATTAAAAAATTAAAATCTTGTGGCGTACATATTGCAGACAACTTATTGGAAATAGGTAATACCGTTAAATCTGTCTTAGGCTAAGTTTAATAACAAACCTAAGCCTTGAAATAGCAAGCACTGAAAAGATTGTTAATCCTATAATCATTCCGACCCATACACCTCGAGCTCCCATAGGCTCATCTATCCCAATATAAGTGAGGAAGTAACCAGCTGGAAGTGCAAATACCCAGTAAGAAATGATTAACAGGATCATGGGAATAAATGTATCTTTATAACCTCGTAAACTTCCTAATGCTCCCATTTGAAAGCCATCAGGAAGTTGAAAGATTGCTGCTAATACCAGCAAACTAAGCGCTGAATTAATTACTACAGCCTCGGTAGTGAAGAAGCTAACAATCCATTCATCTAATAAAATAATGGCAACAGTATTAAGAGTTGCGGTAAATAGAGTTATTGCTATTGCAAGCTTTGAAGCATATTTAGCTCCATCAAGTCTTTTTTCTCCAAGTAAATTACCAACTCTTGCAGCAGCTGCAAGCCCAATTGACAGAGGTAACATAAAAGCTATGCTGGCAATACTGAGTGCAATTGAGTGGCTTGCTAATACAATATCTCCTAAAGGCCCAAGAATTAGTGCGGCTCCTGAAAACATACTTAACTCCACAAAAATACCTATACCTATGGGCATACCAAGAAACATTAATTCTTTAAATGTTTCCATTGAAGGAAATTTGAACTTATTAAAAAATTTAAGCTCTCTATAAAATTGCTTCCTTAAAATAATCAGCGTCATGGCTGTTGCCATATAGATATAAATTATTGAAGTAGCATATCCGCAACCTGCGCCACCCAGTTTGGGCAATCCAAAATATCCATTCACTAAAATAATATCGAGGGGTATATTGAGAACCATTGCAGAAAACGCTACCCAAAATACTGGTAAAGTTTGAGTGACTCCTTCGCTGAAACATCTTAAGCAGGTAAACCACATCATTGCTATTGCACCAATAGATAAGGCTTTTAGATATGAATCAGAGATTGAGATAATATCTCGATCAATTGTTGAGAGTAATAAAAAATTTGAAGCAAAATAATAAGCAATAGTAAGGATAGCTCCAATACCGACTGCGATCCAAATAGATTGTCTCATTTTTGATCGAATATCTTTGATTTGTTTTGCTCCAAATAGATGCGCAACAATTGGAGTCAGCGCAAACATTATCCCGCTAAGTGAAAAAAATAATGGAGTAGCAAGAGATGAGCCTAACGCAACCCCTGCAAGCTCTTGCGAGCCAGCTCTTCCAGCAACAATAGTATCTGTTAGTTGAATGGCTCCATAAGATAATTGAGAGCCATATATCGGAACACCAAGTTTAAGAAATTGTTTTATCTCTTTAAAAAATTTTTCCATCTGATAAGAATTAAAAACCGAGCCAATGTATCATAGTTAACTTATTCAACAAAGGAGATAAAGATTAGAAGAGATCATAGGCCATACTGGCTTAAAAAATTATTAATTCGTGTTAATTCTTTGTATGTAAAGAAATTTTTGGCTCCCCAGTTTAAAAAACTAGGTAGAGGAGGCACCTTCTTTAAACCCTGGAATATCTCTCTCTTTGGTTCCAATATAAGCGTTGACGACTTTCCAACTATGATAGCCGAACCTGACGGACGTATTCGGCTTACCGCATGGAACGCTGGTGAGCATAATGGCGAGCTTAGCATTGGCAAATATGCCTTAATCTCACCTGGCGTTAGAATTCTAGCCGCCAAACAAATAACTATCGGTGATGCATGTATGTTTGGAAAAGGAGCTTATGTTACTGATTCTGATTGGCATGGTATTTATGACAGAACTGAAGTGGTAGGGAAACCCAAAGAAGTATCTCTTGGTAATAATGTATGGGTAGGTGATAGCGCAATTATTTGTAAGGGAGTCTCTATAGGAGACAATAGCATTATTGGAGCCGGAGCCGTGGTAACCAAAGATGTGCCTCCTAATAAAGTTTATGCTGGAAATCCTGCTAAAGAAGTTAAACATCTGGATGGTGAATTTATCTCTAGAAAAGATTTTTATAAAGATCCAAAAAAATTATTTAATGATTTTGACTTAATTGATCAATACACTCTTAAATCTAATAGCTTTTTAGGCTGGTTAAGAAGTATTTTCTTCAGAACTAATAATCACTAATGCGCATAGTAGCTGACAGCGCCATACCTCATCTTGAGTCAAGCCTAAAAAGCGTACTATCTGAACAAGAATTCAGTTTATCTTATTTTAAAAATTCAGAATTTAGCACCTTAAATCAGAATGATATAGATATTTTATTTATCCGATCCACTACCAAAATCAATGAATCTACTCTCAAAAGCAATTCTATAAAATTTATTGGCTCTGCCACCTCAGGAATGGATCACATTGATACTAAGTTTTTAGAGCGGCAAGGGATACAGTGGGCTCATGCTCCAGGTTGTAATGCTTGGTCAGTAGTTCACTATGTAATGTCTGCATTAGAAATTATTTACACTCAGGGACTTGCAACTATAAGTAATGGTATTGGCATTGTTGGATACGGGAACATTGGAACTAAATTGGAGTCTGTTTTAAAGGCTTTAAGCATTCCATATACAATTTACGATCCTATAGTGTTGCCTTCTTCTACCAAGTCATTAGAGGATGTTTTCATCCATGATGTTGTTAGCCTGCATGTGCCTCTCACCAAAACAGGGGAGTTTCCAACTTATCACATGATTGACAGCAAAGAGCTTAAACAATTGGAATTTAAAACACTTATCAATACTTCAAGGGGAGGAGTCATTAATGAAAGTGTTCTTGATGATTTTACATCTATAAATTTAATTGCTGATGTGTGGGAAAAGGAACCATCAATAGAAGGAAAGTTCTTTGAGCAAGCTTTAGTGTATACACCTCATATTGCAGGATATAGTCTTGATGGTAAGTACAACGGTACTCAGACTATTACAGAGGCCCTTGCAAAGTTTCTTGGTAAACCTATTGCTGATGAGGTTGTCAATCTTCCAGAGAGAACATTTGGTGAAGAAGAATTTTTAGGATTTCAAGAACAATGCCATTCATGTTCTTTTCCTGTTGGACTATTCAGCGCTGAACTTGATTTAATAAAACTGATGGATTTATTTAAAAAAGATGCTGAGGCTGGTTTAAATCTAGGCAGCATTAGAACAAAGCATCCTCCTAGAAGAGACTTCGTTCATTATTCTTTACTTGGTGAGAAGCTAGAAGATCTCGAGATACTCTCGAAACTTATGCAAATAGATTAAGAGGAGCAAGAAAGAGGTAAATTATTAAACCCTGGCGGGCTTGGTTGGTAGTACTCTTTAAGGTTTTCAAACTGTTCAAAAGGATTTTTTGCCATTGACTCCAATGATTCAAGTTTTGTGAAATCTCCTTGTTCAGCAGCCTCAATTACATTTTGAATATGATAATTTCGCAAGATAAATTTAGGATTATGTGCTTTACAATGTTGGATTCTGTCTTCCAAAGAAGTTGATTCTTTGTCGTGGCGGGCAGCAAATTTATTAACCCATTCTTTATCTATTATTGAATGGTCTCCAGCAAGAATGCTCTCAAGGTTTTGAAATGATGTTGTAAAGTCTAAATGATTAGTTTCCATGAGGTTCAAAAGCTCTTGGATTAGAAATGGGTCATTTTTGTCTTCTTCAAATAGACCTAGTTTATTTCTAAAGTTTTGAAGAAGCTTGCTTTGAAATTCAATTTCATATTCTTTTAGATGTCCCTCAAGAATTGCTCCATCAATCACTTCTTCTAATGTCTTTGCAAGTACTGAGCAATTCCATAATCCTATTAAGGGTTGATTCTGGTAGCTATACCTAGCCTGGGTATCAGTGTGATTACAAACATGTTTGGAGTTGTATGTTTCCATGAAACCATAAGGACCATAATCAAATGTTTCTCCTAAAATATTCATGTTGTCGGTATTCATGACTCCATGGCAGAAACCAATGCTTTGCCAATCAGCAATCATCCATGCCGTTCTCTGAACTATTTCTCTAAAGAATGCTGCATACTTTTCTTTGTCATCACTTAATTCACTAAAATAATTTTCAATACACCAATCAAGTAACCGATAGAGCTCTTCTTTTTGATTGGTAAATGCAAAATATTCAAAATGACCAAATCTTATATGCGTCTTACTTGTTCTTAATAGTTGAGAGCCTTTTTCAGTGGTTTCTCTAAATACTGGTTCATTGCTAAAAACCATCATTAAAGCTCTTGAGGTTGGAATATTTAAAGCATGCATTGCTTCACCTACCAAATACTCACGTATTACTGATCTTGTAACAGCCCTACCATCACCGAATCTTGAATAGGGTGTTTTACCGGCCCCTTTAATATGAAGGTCGAGCTTGAGATCCTTAATCATGCCTATCATAAGGCCTCTCCCATCTCCTAGCTGAGGGACTTGTTGACCAAACTGATGGCCTGCATAGACCATAGATATCCCTTGATCAGGCTGCTCAGATCCCCGCAGAATATTTTCAAGCCTGGTGACACTAACAGGATCCAATGATTCCTTAATAAAAGATTTATTCAAGTAGATGCTTTGGATGCCTTTGAGCTCTTGAAATTCGACAACACTTGAGAATTTTTCTCCAAGGCTTTCAAAAGGATGTGGCTCTTTAATATTCAAACTAATCTTTCAGAATAGAAATTAAATCGGCCATATATTGATCTTTGGTATGGTCTTCGCCAAGATGCTCAATTTCATTCCACATTGCAGCCGAACATATTGGAGTTAACTCATGCTTCATCTCTCTAGCAACTTCCTCACCAGTTCCATAAAAAGATAAGCATTCCACCATTTCATCTGTAATCAAATCAAACATCTCCTGCCATTTGCCTTGTACAGAAAGGGAATGAAGTTTCTCATTAACATCACCCCATCCATGAAATTCAAGAGCAGGTTTATAGGTTCTAGTGGATGCATAGAAACTAATTCTAGCCGCAATATCTCTTTTAGCTTTTTGTAAGGATTCCTCTGTTTCGCCGGTAGCTATAAATCCTCCCCATAGCAATTCACATTCTTGTGGATTGCGATTAGTTTTTTTTGCTCCCTCATGGACTGCAGGAATAATAATTTCTTTGATGTATTCTAAGGAGCACATGGGATGTAAGAGCAAACCATCGGCTACTTCACCAGCAACCCGTGCCATACCAGGACCTAATCCAGAAACATAAATGGGAGGAAGTTCAGCATCCATTGGGGGAGGGGTAAACATAGGTGTCATAAGAGTATGGGTATAGTGCTCTCCCTGAAAATCTAATTTTTCTCCATATTTCCATGATCTCCAGATTGCTTTAACTGCCATCACATATTCTCGCATTCTGGGTGCTGGTGGAGACCATGGTACTGAAAACCTTCTTTCATTATGACCTTTTACTTGGGTACCTAAACCCAATTGAAATCTTCCGCTTGAGAATGCTTGGAGATCCCAACCCATATTGGCCACCGTCATAGGGCTCCTAGGAAAGGCAATGGCCAGACCGGTTCTAACTATAAGGTTAGTGTGTTCTAAGCCTAACAAGACTGGTAAGAAGGGCTCGTTGTTTAATTCACCAGACACCAGGGCATCATATCCAATGGATTCCGCATGCTTTGCTATTTCAGCAGTATGCTTAGTTAGTCCCGGTATATAGGTTTCAATTCTCATATTTAATGGATGCGTAATTCAGAGTTTGCATATTTCTGAGCCCATTGATAATTTGGTTTACCCGATGGCGCTCTTTCAATTAATTCAGAAAATACTATTGCTTTGGGCATTTTGTAACTAGCAATATATTTTGATGCAACTTCTTTTATTTCTTCTAATGACATTTCAATATCTTTTCTTCTTTGGATAACAGCAACAACTTTTTGACCCCATCTGTCATCCTTCACTCCAACCACTAAGCAATCAAAAATATTGGGATGGGCCTTGAGTGCCATCTCAACTTCCTCTGGAAAAATCTTTTCTCCACCTGAATTAATAGAAACGCTTCCTCTTCCCAGAAGAGTCATTTGACCATCTGCTTCATATTTAGCCATATCTCCTGGAATTGAATATCTTTCTCCATTGACTTCAATAAATGTTTTTTTAGATTTTTCCTCATCTTTGTAATAAGCCAAAGGTACATGACCCTTTCTTGCCAAATATCCAATAGTTTGAGTATCGCTGGGTGGAATTATTTCTTTTGTATCTAAATTCAAAATTTCACTAAAATCAGGCTTTGTAAACTTTGGCCCGCCTCCGGAATCTTTTAATTTTCCATCTTTAGTATGAATATTTACTCCTGTAGCGCCAGTTTCTGAGGAACCTACCGCATCGATTAAAAATAAATTGGGCAAGAATTCCAAAATGGTATCTTTGATAGTTGCACTAAAAACCGAAGCAGTGCTTGATAAAACAAACAATGAAGAAAGATCCAAACCTTTTTCTATGGCCTTTGGTAGGGCATCGCATAAAGGACGTCCCATCGCATCACCCATGATCGTAAGATTCATAACTTTTTCTTTTGCAACAACTTCCCAAATATAGTCAGCATCAAATGAAATCTGATCATTGATGATTAATTTCCAGCCTGAAAAAAAGGCATTAAAAGATTGCCATTGAGCACCTCCATGCATGAAAGGAGCTAGGGCAAGTGCAATGGTTTGATCCTGGAAGCATTTATCAGCAAATTCCTCAGGAGTTTTATATTTTTCTCCAGTAACTGCATCTATGCCTCCTCCCAAAGTCATAAGCACGTCTTCCATTCGCCAGACAACACCCTTGGGCATACCAGTTGTGCCCCCGGTATATAGAATATATTGATCATCCCCCGACCTTTGAACTTTTAGCCTAGATTCATCTTCATTTATGATGAGATTTTCAAATTCAAAACTTTCTTCAATTGCATCCTCATCATCTGAATGATCATTAATACAGATAAAGCTTTTTAGTAGAGGTAATTGACCTTTAATGTTTTGGAGTTTTTTACTGAACTGTTTGTGATAGAAAATAGCTTCCATATCTGCATTTTCAATTAAATACTTAAGCTCTTCCTCGACATACCTATAATTTATATTTATAGGTATTGCGCAAAGTTTGTATGCGCCAAGCATAATTTCTAGCCATTCAACACAATTAAAAGCGTAAATCCCAATGTGGCTGCCTTTTTTAATACCTAGTTTTTTTAATGCATTTGCCGCCTTGTTGCTTCGGGCATCTAATTCTTTATAAGTTAAGCGGGTAGATCCATGGACAATTGCTTCACGATCAGGGACTCTGTCTACAACACCTTCAAAGATATCGGCAGCATTAAATTCCATTAGACTTGGGAATCTCTATTTTCCCAGTAAGGATCTCTTAGTCGTCTTTTATAAAGCTTGCCATTCTCATCCCTAGGCATATCCTCAAGAAAATCTATAGATCTTGGCAGTTTCATTTTTGCAAGATTTTCGATAGCAAATTCCATTAACTCTTTTACTAACTCATCACCAGCTAAGCTTGGATCATTGAGCTGAACTACTGCTTTAACTTCTTCACCCCATTCTTCATTTGGAATTCCAAAAACTGCAACATCTCTGATTTTAGGATGTTTAAGAAACACACTTTCAATTTCAGCTGGGTATATATTTGCTCCTCCTGAAATGATCATATCTATTTTCCTATCGCATAAAAATAAATAACCATCTGCATTTAAATATCCTATATCCCCAACAGTAAAGTAAATATTGCCATCTGCTTCAAATCTATCTTTTTGAGTTTTTTCCTTATCCCCTTTGTATTCAAATTTTGTAGCTTCACCCAATTTCATAAAAACTGTACCCTGTTCATCCGGTTCAGCATCAGTTCCATCATCACGAATTATTCTTATTTCAGCTCCATACCAAGCTTTACCTACTGTGCCTGGATATTTTGACCATTCTTCAGACGATACAACTGTACCTCCACCCTCAGTGGCAGCATAGTATTCCCAAATAGAGTTGCCCCACCAGTCAATCATAGCTTGCTTGGTATGGACAGGGCAGGGTGCTGCAGCATGCACCATAGCTCTGGTTGAGGAGCAATCATAAGCATTCTTAATTTCATCTGGTAATTGAAGAATCCTGTGAAACTGTGTAGGTACCATGTGAGAAGTTGTCACTTTATAGTTATCTATGAGTCTTAAAAAATCTTCAGGCGAGAATTTTTCCATGATAACAACGGCATGTCCGTAATGCAGGGCTGCAGAGGAGTGCACAATAACTGCAGTATGATACAAAGGAGATCCAACCAAATGAACATTATTGCTTTCAGGCTGAATTCCAAAAAAGCTTATTATCATAGCGAACATGCTGAGAACATCATCGGGATCTCCATCTACTAGAGCTCTTTTAACCCCTTTTGGCTTGCCAGTAGTGCCCGATGTATAGTTCATTACTTGTCCTGCTGACCTATCTTCAGGGTCTGAAGATGCATGATTTTCTAGAAAACTATAAAAATCAACCATGCCCTCAATTGGTTTTACTGCAAGACAACAGGCATCATTAAAGCCTGCCTCAGAAGCAGCTTTTTGAGCAGCGTCTATAATTTGAGGATTATGTCCAGAGGTAATAAATACTTTGGCTTCAGAATCTTGCAATATATAAGCCACTTCAGGGCCAGAAAGATGCCAGTTAATGGGAACCAAGTAGAAGCCACACTGGACGCAAGCAAGGTAAGAAATATAGTACTCAACAGAGTTGGGAAGGAGTATGGCGACCGTATCTCCTTTCTTTAGGCCAAAGTCTTTTAAACCGTTTGATAATTGATTAACTTTTTCAAGCAGCTCTCCGCGTGTCCAAGCTTTTTCGTTAGTATCAATTATTGCAATTGGATTTGGATCCTTTTTAGCAAATCTATAAAAACCTAATTCCTGCATGTTCCTTCCTATTCATCAGTGTTAACATTATAGCCATCAATGCCACTATGCAAACCTTAACTCTCCATTGAAAATAAAATCATGACTCAAGAAACATTATGGTTAGTGGTAGTTCTATACGACCTTGCCTTGACTGTATTTTTATATAGATTTTATGGGAAGCAGGGACTGTATGCCGCAGTGATCCTTGGTATTATTTTAGGCAATCTCCAGGGTGGCAAAGTAACAGAATTCATTCTATTTGGTACCAGTTTCAATGTAAGCATGGGGGCCATTCTTTATTCAGGAATATTTTTTGCTACTGATATTTTGAACGAGAAATTCGGTAAAGCAGAAGCTTCCAAGGCAGTCATGCTTGGTTTTGTAACCAACGTTGCTGTCATGATTACATTGGTTGTTAGTACATATTTCATGCCCTCAAGCATTGCTGGTTCCTCAGGAGAGGTCCATAGTGCAATTGCTACCCTTGCAAACTATTCACCTATTTTTGTAATAGGATCCCTAACAGCTTACTTGGTTAGCCAACGTTTTGATGTATGGTTTTTTCATTACCTCAAACAAAAAACAGCTGGCAAGAAGCTTTGGTTAAGAAACAATTTATCTACTATTGCCTCTCAACTTATTGATTCATTTATCTACCAGTTCACCTGGGTAATAGCAGCTGGTTTGTCATTTTATGAAGCGCTAGGCCTAGCGCTTGCTAAATATATTTTTAAAGTCTTTATTGCTCTAATTGATACAATATTTATATATGCCATAAAAGACTGGGACATTAAGAATTAAATATGAACGACAAAAAGAGTGATCAAGAGTGGAAAGACATCTTAGAGCCAGATGTCTATGAGGTAACCCGTGAGGGAGGAACCGAGAGGCCCTTTACAGGAAAATTCTGGGATCATTACGATGAAGGGTCATACCAATGTATTTGTTGTGGAGAGGAACTTTTTACTTCTTCTACTAAATTCGATGCTGGATGCGGATGGCCAAGCTTTTATGAAGCAATTGATAAAACAAAAATCAAAGAATTGCCAGATTACAGTCTCTCTCGCGAAAGAACAGAAATAAGATGTGCTAAGTGCGACTCACATCTTGGCCATGTTTTTAATGATGGACCTAATCCAACGGGCTTAAGATATTGTGTAAATTCACTTTCCTTGGATTTTGACAGTAACAATAAATAATTTGTGACAGCCAAGACTTCAACTTTTTTAAATACTCTTAGAGTAAGTTTTTGGACTTTGCTTTCGAGGATAGCAGGTCTAGTCAGAGATATTGCTACAACAAGTTTGCTTGGAGCAACGTTCTTACATGATGTTTTTGTTATAGCGCTCAAGATCCCAAATGTTTTTAGGAGATTGTTTGCAGAAGGAGCCTTCAGCCAGGCTTTTATCCCAATTTACTCTCAGCTCATAAGTCAAGATGACCCTCAAGAGACCAAGCTTTTTATAAATCATATTTTTGGTTTAATGCTTTCAGTATTATTTGTAGTTGTGGGGATAGGGCTTTTCTTATCACCAGCGATTGCCTATATTTTTGCTCCAGGCTTTTATTTAAATCCCGAAAAGAAAGATCTCACCATTCAATTAATTCAAATAATGCTGCCATATCTTGGATTAATTTCATTGGTTGCATTTGCTGCAGGCATTCAGAATACTCATCAGAAATTTTCCTTGCCTGCTGCAACACCCCTGATTTTTAATATTTGTCTCATTATTGCTGCTGTTTTTATTGCTCCCAAGTATGGACTAGGGGTTTTTGCTCTTGCTTGGGGTGTGATAGTGGCTGGAGTTCTTCAGGTATTAATTCAAATTGCGCCATTAAAAGCAATTGATAGATTGCCAATACCAAAGTTAAATTTTAAACATCCCAAAATTAAGGAGTTTTTTATCCTCATTGGACCAGCGATCTTAGCAGGTGGAATAGCTCAATTAAATTTACTTATAGATACTATTTTTGCTTCTTTGTTGGTGACTGGGAGCCCAACTTGGTTATATGTATCAGATAGATTGCTACAATTCCCCCTCGGAGTTTTCGCAATTGCCCTTGGAACAGTATTGTTACCAACTTTGGCTAAACTTTTCAATGCCGATTCTCTTGCTGAATACAAAGCTGAAATTGATCGAGCAATTATTTTGACGCTTCTCATTGCATTTCCATCAGCTTGCGGATTAGTTTTATTTGGTGAGCCAATAATCCAAGCGCTTTTTTTAAGAGGGGCATTTACCTTATTTGATATGCAAATGTCATATTTAAGTCTAGTTGCTTTTATGTGTGGATTACCATTTTTCATGGGACTGAAGGTTTTAGTGCCTGCATTCTTTTCAAGAAAAGATACTAAAACTCCTATGCAAGTTGCAGCCTTTGCTCTTTTTCTAAATATTATCTTGAATTATTTATTGGCATTTTACTTCGCCATGGGTCACATAGGCTTAGCGCTTGCAAGCTCAATCTCAGCTTGCACGACATTTGCTATCCTCTTTTTTAAGCTACGTAGACTGAATTTGGTGACATTTAGCAGCTTATTTAATATAGCTCTATTAAAAATAATTTTTTCTTGTATTTTATTATCAATATTTTTGTATCTATCCAATCACTATTTAATACTCCATCTGCAAAGTTGGCCATTAATTTATGTTGTGTTGATAGTGGTAGCCTTTTCTGCTGCTATCTATTTCTATTCAGCTAAACTTCTAGGTCTGGATATAAGATCTTTCAGATAATGTATTTAATTAGAGGCCTTCATAATCTTGGCAGCTTTAACGCCAAAGATACCAAGAATAAGTATGTGGCAACCATTGGTAATTTTGATGGCTTACATTTAGGCCATCAAGCTCTTATCGAGGCTATGAAGATCAAAGCCAAAGATCACAATGCTAAAACTATGGTTTTTTTTACAGAGCCTCATGCAGCAGAGTATTTTGCTGACAATAACGAAGGCTTAGAAAGCCCTCCAAGAATTTCCTCATGGCGGGAAAAATTTGAATTGTTGAATGCGCATGAAATTGATGTTGCTTGTTTCTTAAAATTTAATGATGCCTTAAAAACTATGCCACCTGAAAGGTTTATTAATGATGTATTAGAACAAGTAAATATTTGCCACCTTATCATTGGAGACGACTTTAGATTTGGTCAAAATAGAGCTGGTGGATTCGATCTTTTAAAGCGGTGGGGCAATAGCAAGGGAGTAGATGTTTCTCCAACGGAAACCGTAAAAGATAACAATCAAAGAATTAGTTCAACATTGATAAGAAGATTGCTTGCAGACAGTAATTTTAAATTAGCTCAAAAGCTGCTGGGAAGACCATATACATTTTCAGGAAAGGTGGTACATGGCAATCAGCTTGGAAGAACCATTGGGGTGCCAACTGCAAACCTTTGGATGCCAAAACAAAATCTTCCTATTTCAGGAGTCTTTGCAGTTAAATGTACTTTAGAGAAAAAACCGTTGTTAGGAATTGCAAATATGGGCGTCAGACCTACAATTGGTGGCTCTAAGCCTGTATTGGAAGTACATATTTTTAATTTTCACGATACAATTTACCGTAAAAGATTAAGCATTGAATTTGTTCAAAAAATAAGAGAAGAAAAAAAATTTGAAAACATTGAAAAGCTTAAAGCTCAAATTGCCGTCGATATTAATTTAGCTAAAGATATATTGTCTCTCTAATGGATTACAAAGATACATTAAATTTACCTCATACCAATCTCCCTATGAAGGCTGGCCTTGCCTCAAAGGAGCCTGAGCTATTGAAGTATTGGGACTCAATAAACCTTTATCAAAAACTAAGAGATAAAAAGAAGGGCAAGGACTTGTATCTCTTACATGATGGACCTCCTTATGCTAATGGAGATATCCATCTGGGGCATGCTGTTAATAAAGTTTTAAAAGATATTACTATTAAATTTCAATCCTTCATGGGTAAGGATGCTCCATATGTTCCTGGTTGGGACTGTCATGGTCTCCCCATAGAGCTTAATGTAGAGAAAAAATTTGCTAAAAAGAAGGATAAGATTGCAAGCAAGCAGGATTTTACAGATGCATGTAGATCATATGCAGAGACCCAGGTTTCTAAGCAAAGAGATGACTTTATTAGGTTAGGAGTGCTTGGTGACTGGTTTAATCCTTACCTAACAATGTCTAAAAATTTTGAGGCTGATACCGTTCGAGCTCTTGGAAGAATTATTACAAATGGCCATTTAGAAAGAGGGGAGAAGCCAGTGCATTGGTGCATGAGCTGCGGTTCAGCACTCGCTGAAGCTGAAGTCGAATACAAAGATAAAACTTCTACATCTATCGATGTACTGTTTGAAGTTGATCCTGGTTCCATAGATGCAATACAAGACCAATTTCAAATTTCTGACCTAACCAATACCTTTTTTGTGATTTGGACAACGACTCCATGGACATTGCCAGCAAATGTAGCGGTATCTATTAATCCTGAATTAGAATATTCATTGGTTGATTCACCTCAAGGAAATTGCATTATTGCAACAGATCTAGTCGAAAGTTGTTCGCAAAGATGGAATCAGGAATTAACAGTCATTGCAAAGACTAAAGGCAGCAATTTAGAAAATTTAGTCCTTAGACATCCTTTTTTAGATAGAGAGTCAGTTCTTATTCATGGAGATCATGTTACGGCAGAGGATGGCACTGGATGCGTTCACACTGCTCCTGCGCATGGACTTGAAGATTATTTTATTTGTAAAACAAACAACCTTTCTACCATTCATGCGCTTAACAATAAAGGAGTCTTCAAAGAAGATATAGACTGGTTAACAGGGCTATCTACTTTCAAGGCAGACCCAGTAATCGTTAGTAAGCTCCATGATAATAATAGGCTTATTGTCGAGAATGATTTCGAGCATTCCTATCCTCATTGTTGGAGACACAAAACTCCTTTGATTTTTATGTCTACCCCGCAATGGTTTATTTCTATGAAAAAATCGGGATTACTAGAAGGGGCTCAGGAAGCAATTGAGGATGTTAATTGGAAGCCTGCATGGGGAAAGCAGAGAATCGCTTCTATGCTTGATGAAAGGCCAGATTGGTGTATTTCTCGTCAAAGGAATTGGGGAGTACCAATTACATTAATTTTACATAAAGAAACTGGAGAGTTGCATCCTAAGCAGAATTCACTTTTTCATGATATTGCCTTAATCATTGAGGAACAGGGCATCGATGGTTGGAGCAATTTAGATTTAAATGATTTAATCGAGGATGCAGATCAATATACTAAAGTAAATGACACTCTAGACGTTTGGTTCGACTCTGGTGTAACCCATGTTGGGGTTATTGATAGGCTATATGGAGCAGAAGTTGTTGCTGATCTCTATTTAGAAGGTTCAGATCAACACAGGGGTTGGTTTCAATCATCCTTGCTAACCGGCATCGGTATAAATGGTATGCCTCCTTATAAAGAGGTCCTAACACATGGCTTCGTGGTAGATGAGCAAGGAAGAAAGCAGTCTAAATCTCTTGGCAATGTAATTGCTCCTCAGCAAATATGGAATAGTCTTGGAGCAGATATTCTAAGGCTATGGATTGCTTCGACAGATTTTAGAAGTGAAATGGTTGCCTCAGATGAGATTTTTAAGCGCGTATCTGATCAATATCGCAGGATTAGAAATACCTTTAGATTTTTAGCTGGAAACTTGCATGAGTTTAATTCTCAAACAGATGCTTGCAAACTTGAAGATCTAATAGAGCTGGATAAGTGGATTCTTAATGCTTCCTCAATGCTAGAAAAAGAAGTGATCGAGCACTATGAAAAATATGAATATCATATGGTAGTTCAGAAAATACATAATTTTTGTGTAAATGAACTAGGGGGCACCTATTTAGATATCATCAAAGACAGGCAATACACCACCAAGGCAAATTCTTTTGCAAGGCATTCTGCCCAAACGGCAATTGATATCATTCTTACCAGACTAGTTAAACTGGCAGCTCCCATTTTATCTTTTACCGCTGAAGAGGTTTGGCAGGCATATCCTGGGACTGCAAGTAAACAAGAATCCGTGTTTCTAGCAGAGTTTGAGGAACTTGAAGATATTCCTTCAAAAGTATCTTACCAAGATTGGGAGACTATTTTAGAGGTTAGGGATATTGTGAATCAAACGATTGAAGCTGAACGTAACCAAGGGAATATAAAAGGTTCTTTGGATACTGAGATTGATCTAGTAATTCCAAAGTCTTTGTATGACACCCTTGCAACCTTTTTGAATGAAATACATTTTTTATTTATTGTAAGCGAGTGTCGAATTACAGCAGGCGATGAGATTAGTTGCACCATTACTAATAGCACCAATAAAAAATGTATTAGGTGCTGGCATCATGATCCCTCAATTGGAGATAGCGAGCTTCATCCGGAAATCTGTCAAAGATGTATCTCAAATGTTGATGGAGATGGTGAAGAGAGAAAGTTTGCCTAAGTTAAAATACATAACATGTATAAGTATTCTTCTGTTTATGGATATTGCTCTAAAGCATCTTGCTGTCAACAAGCTTGATGCGAACACTTATCTAGAGTTTATACCCTTTATTAGCTTCTATTTAACAACAAATAGCGGAATCGCTTTTAGTCTACTTGATTTGAATAATTCTTTTACCAGTTATGGGTTATTAATAATTGGCTTGGTAATAGTTTTGTTTCTATTCAATCTTCTTAAAAAGGAGAAAAGTTCTATTGGGCAGGCAGCTTTCATATTTATCATTGGTGGCGCTTTAGGCAATCTTTTTGATAGGGCCTTGGATGGTGTAGTTACAGATTTTCTGCTTTTGTTTTTTGGCAATATTTCGTTATTTGTTTTTAATCCAGCAGATCTTTTTATCACTATAGGAGCAATTTTATTTATCGCTAACGAGATTAACGTAAAAAAAGGATCGAGCAACTTATGAAAGAAATTATTCTTGCTAATCCCAGGGGCTTTTGCGCAGGAGTCGATCGCGCCATAGACATAGTTGAAAAAGCCATTACAAAATTTGGCCCACCTATATATGTAAGACACGAGGTTGTTCATAACAAGCTAGTGGTTAGAAGTCTTGAATCTAAAGGGGTAATATTTATAGATGAGCTTGCTGAGGCTCCGAGTGATGGGATTGTAATTTTCAGCGCCCATGGCGTATCTAATCAAGTCGAAGATGAGGCAAAATCAAGAAATCTTAAATACTTTGATGCTACATGTCCTTTGGTATCCAAAGTTCATCATCAAGTAGAAAGGTATTCTAAGCTTGGCAAAATAGTTCTGTTAATTGGTCATGAGGGTCATCCTGAAGTTGAGGGAACCATGGGTAGGCATAATGCTGATCATGGAAGCAAGATTTTTTTAGTTCAGGATAAAGAGGAGGCTGAGCAACTGAATATTCCTCTCGACAGTCATATTGGATTGGTTACCCAAACAACTCTAAGCTTGGATGACACTAAGGAGATCATTGAGGTTTTGAAGAAAAAATTCTCAAATCTAGAAATGCCTCGTAATGATGATATATGTTATGCAACTCAAAACAGACAGGATGCGGTAAAACAACTTGCTTTAGAATCTGATTTTGTAATTGTGATAGGTTCAAAAAATAGCTCTAATTCAAATCGACTCAAAGAACTTGCAGAAAGATGCGGCACCAAAGCTTTATTAGTTGATGAGTTTCAAGATATTAACTTAGAGCTTCTTAAGGACTGTAATTCTATAGGCATTACTGCTGGTGCATCTGCTCCAGAAGAAACCGTTCAAGAAATAGCTAAAAACTTAGGTGAATTATTTAATTTTGAAATTAGGAGCATGGGAGAAAATAAGGAAAATATTTTTTTCAAATTACCACCTGAGCTAAGATAGGGTTGATGCAGGTTAACAATCATCAACTGAGTGACATTACATTTGTTCCGTCGCCTAATTTCGACAGCCGTCCCAGTGATGAAATATCATTAGTAGTTATTCACGCAATTAGTTTGCCTCTTGGTAATTATGATACGTCCTTGATTAGAGACTTATTTACTAATAATTTAAAAATCGACTTGCATCCATCTTTTCAAGATCTCAAAGACCTCAGGGTTTCATCGCACCTCTTAATTACCAGGATCGGAGAGATTATTCAGTTTGTGCCATTTAATTTAAGAGCATGGCATGCAGGAATTTCAAGTTATGAGGGTAGAGAGAATTGTAATGATTTTTCCATTGGTATTGAGTTGGAAGGCTGTGATCATGAAATATTCACTGCTGAGCAATATCATGCATTAAATCAGATCTTAAGAACTCTAGCTGATGAGTACGCCATTACTCGTGAAAACATAGTTGGTCACTCAGATATTGCGCCAGGAAGAAAAACTGATCCAGGCCCATTCTTTATGTGGAATAAAATTAAATTATGAATAATTTAAGAGGACAATTTCCTAATATAAGTATGACCCTTTTAGGTTTTACCTGTGGATTGCCTTATATGTTTTTATTTTCTACCTTGGGAGTTTGGTTACGAGAATCAGGAGCATCTCTTACAAGCATTGGCTTTCTGAGTTGGATGATTTTGGCATATTCTCTTAAATTTTTATGGTCACCTCTGGTAGATAAATTTTCATTTCCCAATCCCATTGGTTTAGGTAGAAGGAAAAGCTGGATCTTTTCAGCTCAATTCATTATTTTTCTTACACTTTTGATCTTTGCTTTGAGTGCAGATATTAATAATCTACTTCTAATTTTTGCTCTTGGAATGACGGTTGCTATTTTTGGCTCTTTTCAGGATATTGCTGTAGACGCTCTAAGGATTGAAATGGGTGCTCCTCAAGATCAAGGTAATTTTGCAGCTTCATACCAATTTGGATACAGAGCAGCTATTTTAGTTGCGACCTCTGCAGCTCTTATTCTTGCTGAAATTTATAACTGGGAACTTATTTTTGTGGGAATAGCGTTTCTAATGCTTGCAGGTTGGTTAGGTATTTTCTTGGCTCCTGAACCAGCATCGCTCAGTCATTCTTCTGAAAATTATTTTGATTTACTTATTAATTCTATAAAAGATTTTTTTACCAGGTTCGGTATTTTTATTGCATCAGTCTTATTACTTATTGTTGCTACCTATAGGTTAACAGACATTTTAGTTGGCCCTATGACTATGCCTTTTTATATTGATATGGGCTTCTCTAAAACAGAAATAGGGTCAATTGTTAAGGTAGTAGCATTATTTGCATCAATAGCTGGATTCTTCTTTGGTGGCTTGTTAATAA
Source organism: Gammaproteobacteria bacterium (assembly GCA_008080945.1). Classification (GTDB taxonomy): domain Bacteria; phylum Pseudomonadota; class Gammaproteobacteria; order Magnimaribacterales; family D2472; genus VMDH01. Next base: position 24,110 of record VMDH01000071.1, read on the forward strand.
AAAAACTATCTCTTAAAAATGCGTTAATAATTGGTGGTTTGTTAGTTTTGTTAACAAATGTTGGTTTCAGCATTTTTGCATTAACAGAGAAATACTTAGGCGCTTTGTCATTAGTAGTAGCAATGGACAGTTTTGCTGCAGGAATTGTAGGCACTGTTAATATTGCTTTTTTAACTTCTTTGGTTAACAAGAAATTTGTTGCAACTCAGTATGCTTTATTAACCTCTTTTATGATGTTGCCAGGAAAAGTATTTGCAGGACTTTCAGGACTCTTGGCAGATGCATTAATATTTAATTCTTCTGCTGAGGTTGGTTGGGCAATCTTTTTTGTAATCACATCGGTGCTGGCAACACCTGCTTTGCTTTTAATTATTTTCTCTAAAGCTGTTCGTGAATATTAAGAAATTTACGGTATTAGCTCTTTATACGTTTATTCTTATTCTGGCTATTATTCCCCCATCTGAAGGTCAAATAGGCTTCCCTTATATGGATAAGCTGATCCATTTTTTTGCTTTTTTTATTCTTAGTGTTGCAACTTTGTATGCTTTTCAAGTAACTCGAATATTTCAGTGTATTTTATTAATAATATGCTTTGGAATATGCATTGAAGTTATTCAATACTTCATTCCCTATAGGTCCTTTGAGATTTTAGACATAATTGCTGATATAATCGGCGCCCTTATTGGTTTTAAGGCCCTGAAAAAAATTTAATTTTTTTTAAAATTTATATTGAATTTCATTAGGTTGACCTTAAATAATTTACGACCTTAATGGTTACCATTTCATTATTGGGAGTTATATATGAAATTAAGACCTTTACATGACAAAGTTCTTGTAAGAAGAACAGAAGAAGAAGAAACCACTGCTGGGGGTATAGTTCTTCCTGGTTCAGCTGCTGAAAAACCTTCTCAAGGAGAAGTTATTGCAGTTGGTGCTGGAAAAAGACTTGATAACGGCGAAGTTATCGCTCCAGATGTAAAAGCTGGCGATGTAGTCATTTTCAGTCAGTACGGTGGAAATGAAGTCAAAATTGATGGTGAAGAATATCTAATTCTTAGTGAAAGCGATATCTTCGGCGTAATTAATTAAATTATAGGAGTAAAGTATGTCTGCTAAAGATGTAAAATTTGGTGATTCAGCTAGAAGTAAAATGCTTAAGGGCGTAAATATTCTCGCTGATGCAGTTAAAGTAACGTTAGGACCAAAAGGAAGAAACGTTGTATTAGATAAATCTTTTGGAGCACCTACTGTGACCAAAGATGGTGTATCAGTTGCAAAAGAGATCGAACTTGAAGATAAGTTTGAAAATATGGGAGCCCAAATGGTTAAGCAGGTTGCCTCTCAGACTTCTGATGAAGCAGGTGATGGTACAACTACTGCTACAGTATTGGCTCAAGCTATTATCAATGAAGGTAATAAAGCGGTTGCTGCAGGTATGAATCCTATGGATTTAAAACGTGGGATCGATAAAGCTGTAAAAACTGCTGTTGAGCAGATTGAAAGCATGAGTGTTCCTTGCGCTGATGATAAAGCTATTGCTCAGGTTGGAACTATCTCAGCAAACGGAGATGAGGATGTCGGTAATATTATTGCTGAAGCGATGCAGAAAGTAGGCAAAGAGGGTGTTATCACAGTTGAAGAAGGTCAAGGCATCAATAACGAGTTAGATGTTGTGGAAGGTATGCAATTTGATAGAGGTTATCTATCTCCCTATTTTGTAACTAACCAAGACAATATGACCGCTGAGTTAGAGAATCCACTTATTCTTCTTCATGACAAGAAAATATCTAATATCAGAGAGATGCTACCTTTACTTGAATCTGTTGCAAAGGCTGGAAGACCACTTCTAATAATTGCTGAAGACATAGAGGGCGAAGCTCTTGCTACTTTGGTGGTGAATAATCTAAGAGGAACTGTTAAAGCCGCTGCTTGTAAGGCTCCTGGATTTGGTGATAGAAGAAAGGCTATGCTTGAAGATATTGCCATTTTAACTGGTGGAACGGTTATATCTGAAGAAGTTGGCTTATCCCTTGAAGGTGCTTCATTAGAGGACCTAGGTAGCGCCAAAAAAGTATCACTTAACAAGGACAATACTACTATTGTTGATGGTGCTGGTGATCAGAAAAATATTCAAGGACGAGTGAAGCAAATAAGAGCTCAAATTGAAGATACCTCATCAGACTATGATAGAGAAAAACTTCAAGAGAGAGTGGCCAAACTTGCAGGCGGAGTTGCTGTCATAAAAGTTGGAGCTGGCTCTGAAGTTGAAATGAAAGAGAAGAAAGCAAGAGTTGAAGATGCACTGCATTCAACAAGAGCTGCTGTCGAAGAGGGCGTTGTTGCTGGAGGTGGAGTTGCTTTAGTTCGTGCTTTAGCATCTCTTGATAAGCTCAAAGGTGATAATGACGATCAAAATGTTGGAATCAACATTGCCAGAAAAGCTTTTCAAGCACCATTGAGACAAATAGTGACTAATGCAGGAGAGGAAGCATCGGTCATCATTTCAAAGGTTATGGAAGGCAAAGGAGCATTTGGCTTCAATGCAGCCAACGGTGAATACGGCGATATGATTGAAATGGGTATCTTGGATCCTGCAAAAGTAACTAGAACTGCTCTTCAAGCAGCTGGTTCTGTAGCAGGAATGATGATTACTACTGAAGCCATGGTTACAGAGCTTCCTAAAGATGATGCTCCAGCAATGCCTGATATGGGCGGAATGGGCGGCATGCCAGGAATGATGTAATTTTTGCTAATGCATAAAAAAACGGGGATTATTCCCCGTTTTTTTTTGTCACTTGTATAATTGGTGTGATAACAATTTAGGGGAGTCTTTATGGAAGCTTATTTAGGTGCTGTGCTCATGAGAGCCTTGCATATTCTTTTTGGGATATTATGGATTGGTCTGTTGTATTACTTTAATTTTGTTCAGACAGAATATTTTAAAGATTCAACTCCTGAAGCTAAATCTGATGTTGTAAAAAAACTTGTACCAAATGCTCTATGGTATTTCAGGTACGCAGCTTTATTTACTTTTCTAACAGGTTTGTACTTACTCTATTGGTTGGGCATTGCAACAAGTGTTGGTATAGCCCTTGGAGCTATTATGGCAACTTTCATGGCTGCAAATGTATGGTTTATTATTTGGCCAAATCAAAAGAAAGTTATTGCTGGAGCTGAAGATGCAGCTGAAGCTGGTGCAAAAGCGGGCCTTGCTTCAAGAACTAATACATTATTCTCCATCCCTATGCTCTATTTAATGGTTTACTCAGCTCATGCTGGAACTGGAGGAGTGACTAGCAACCTTTTAATTTCTGGGAATCTTACAGGCTTTTGGGTTGGGCTAGCTATCATTTTGCTTATAGAGCTTAATGCTATCTTTGGCAAAATGAACCCAATGATAGCTTCCGTTAAGGCAGTTATTCACTCTGGACTAGTTCTTGGAGTAATATTTGCTTTACTGGTGCAGTATTTGTAAGAATTTTAATCTATTCAAAAGGGAGGCTAAAGCCTCCCTTTTTTATTTGAAATCCTAATTTTTGTTATTGTATTTTCCTCAATTTTTAATACTTCAAATCTGTAATCATTGATTTCAATACAAATATTATTTTGAGGGATGGCTTCAATATAATCAGTAAGAAAGCCGTTCAATGTTTTAGAGCCATCTTCACTCAATTCAAGATTAAGAACCTTATTTATGTCCCTTATTTTAGTATTACCATCAACAACAGCAGTCCCATCTTTTTTGAGTTCAATTTCATGCTCTTCCTTAGAAGCTTTATGGGAGATTTTGCTAACAATTTCTTTATAAATATCATCTATAGATATTAAACCCTGAATTTCACCATATTCATCAACTACCACTCCTAAGTTTCGCTTAGATTCTAAGAATTCAAGGATTTGTGTATTAATAGTTGTTGATTGCGAAACATAATATGTTTCATCTAAAAGGGGCTTAATTTTCCCACCACTTTCGAAAACCTCAATAAATTTATGGCTATCTCTTAGGTGCAGGATGCCTAAAATACTGTCAAGATTTTCTTCGTAAACAGGCAGCCTTGAGTACTCTGAGCGCATTAAAACTTCCTCAGCCTTCTCTACAGAGTCACTAAGGTTGATTGCAATAATTTCTGCTGCAGGAATCATGCAATCCTCTACGACCAAATCCTCCATCTCTAAAATTCCACTTAACATACTTCTTGATTGTTCAGGAATGAGCTCTCCATGCTCTTCTAACAATGTTCTTAACTCATCGGTATTCAAATTGTCATTTGTTGAAGAAGCTTTTGGGTCAATATTTAAAACATTTAACAATCGTGAACTGATTAGATTTGTAAACCAAATTATTGGCTTAAATAAAAATACTAGCTTTTCTAATAGCCAGGATGAACGTTCAGCGAACCGTTCGGGGAAAACAGAAGCTATTGTTTTGGGAGTTATTTCGGAAAATATTAATATAACAATAGTCAGAATAATTGAACCTACTAGGACGTTCCCGCCAAAAAAATTTAGCATAATGATGGTAACAATTGCTGAAGCTAAAATATTTGCAAAGTTATTTCCTACCAGTATTGCTGATAAGAGAATATCTGGTCGTTTTAATAGTTTTAGGGCTCTTGCTGCACCTTTTGAGCCTTTAGACAAATTTCTTAACTTAACTTTATTTGATGCCATCATTCCAGTTTCAGATCCGGATGAAAAAGCAGAAAAGATAAGCAATACGAGCAAAATTGCCATTAGAAAAAACAAGGAATCAGCGAACATTAATTAACTTAGATTAATGGCTGCATTTGAAAAGGAGTAGCTCACTAGGATCATTATAAATGACAAGAGCAGCATCCTCACTGCATTTTTTAATTGCAGATTATTGAATTTAATTAGACTAAGAATTCCAAGGTAAATTAACAATGCAAGTATTGAAAAAAAAGATTTGAGAGCCAAGCTTTCCAACTGAGTCTCAATAATAATAAAACCTGTTATTACAGCTAGCATTAAGACTACCAAGCCAATGCCGCCTAAAGTCAAAATATTTGAATAGGCAGTCTCAATTGATTCATCGGTATTAAGAGATAGATTTCCAGACTTTACTCTTTTAATTCTGCTTTCTAACTTCAGCCCTTTAATTATGGTAAGCAGCAACAAAATTGCTCCGCTCAAGGATAAAAATAAATGCGATTGAAGGGGGAACTCTTTGCTCGAATAAATATAGAAGAAAAAAACAGAATTTATAATCAAAATTGTCAAAAATCTGAGCATTTCCCTGAATTTACTAACAAGAGGAAGATGGTCCCAGATTGCATATATAAAACCAGAAAGTAATAGCGATATTGGAAAGAAAAGTGACATCAAATAAATTGTTACCTTTTATATATTAACACTATCAAATTTTTAAAGGTTAACCTAAAATACACACCATTTTAAAATAAGAGTTACAAATTATGGTAGTTATTAGACTTTCAAGGAGCGGTGCTAAAAAGGCTCCCTATTATTTCATTACGGTTGCTGATGTTAGAAAGCCGCGTGATGGTAGATTTATTGAAAGAATTGGGTTCTTTAATCCCGTAGCAAGAGGCCAAGAGGAGATACTGCGCCTAGATAACGAAAGATTTGAATATTGGGTAGGACAAGGTGCACAGGTTTCTGACAGAGTGCAACAACTTCAGAAAGATGCACTATTATCCCCAGAAGACCTAGAAAAGAAGGTTAATGAAAAGCTTGAAAAACGAAGAGCTAAAAAAGAAAAAGCAAATGCTCTTAAAGCCGAAGAGCTAAAAGCTGCCGAAGAGGCAGCTAAGGCAGAGGAAGCTCCAGCAGAAGAAGCAGCTCCAGCAGAAGCAGCAGAGGAAGCTCCAGCTGAGGAAGTGGTAGAGGAAGCT
>VMDH01000019.1 GCA_008080945.1 Gammaproteobacteria bacterium
AAAACTTGAGCAATCATACCTCCCATGGATGTACTTAGAATATGAGCTTTTTCAATTTTGAGATGATCAAGCAAGCAAAGCGCATCTAGGGCCATGTCATCAATCCTATACTCAGAAGTAATTGGCAGCCTTAAGAAATATTTGATGTAATCCAGAATAAATTTAGGCGAACCTTTAAACCTTGTGGAAAGGCCGATATCTCTATTATCAAAGACAATGGGTCTAAAGCCATTAGCTGATAGAAAGTTAATTAAATGAGGTTGCCAGTGAACAAGCTGAGCACCTAATCCATGAATTAATAGGATAGGTTCGTTATGAATAGGCCCATAGTCTTTATAGAAGATCCTAACGTTACCATTATTTGCAAAACCCTCATTGCTGTTATATTCCTTGACCATGCTTTTTTTTGATAAGTTAGGTTTTATTGTCCCAAGCTAATACAATCAATAATGATAGCAGTTATCGATTGAAAATTTTAAGTAGATGGCCAAGGCAATTTCTAACAAAATCAGAGCAGCCTACGGTATAGGGGATTATGCAATTTGTCTTTACTGGAGTGGAGTAGGTCTTTATCTCTTGTATTTCTATACCGATGTAGTTGGTATTAGCCCTCTTTATGCTGGCTGGATTTATGCGATTGGTATTACCTGGGATGCCATTACAGATCCTTTTATGGGATTTATTGCTGAGAGAACAAGATCAAAGTGGGGCAGCTATCGACCATTCATAATATTTGGTTCGGTGCCATTGGCGCTCTCATTCGTTCTGTTATTTTGGGTGCCTCCATTTGAGGGAACATTTTTATTTCTCTTCCTTTTGTTAGTTAATATTTTTCATAGATCTTGTTTTACTATTGTCAGCGTTCCTTACTCTTCTCTTACAGCTCGGATAACAGATGATAGTGATGAACGAACCAAGCTAACTACAGCAAGGATGCTGGCTGCTAGTTTTGGAACTTTTTCTATATCTGCTGCTGGTTTTCCTATTGTATTATTTTTTGGTTCTGGGAATGAAAGTACCGGTTTTCTATTTTTAGGATTAATTTCTGGATCAATAGCTATTTTAATCCTAGCCATCACTGTTTATTTTGTTAAAGAAAGAACGTTTGATCCTGTCAATCAAATTAATGCTAATTTCAAATTGATAGCAAAATCTGTTTCTCAAAATTATCCATTCTGGATTGTATTTTCATCCATTTTAATTTTGGGCTCGACCGCGCTAATGTTTAACAATAATTTAATATATTTTGTTAAATATTCTCTTGATCTGCATGCTTACCAGGGATTGATATTGGGCACCAGCGGAGGTTTTACGTTATTGGCAATACCATTTTGGGCCTTATTGGCATTGCGACTAGGCAAAAGAAATTCATGGTTAATCGCTATGGTATGGTTGCTTATAGGTTTCTTAGCATTTTATTTTTATCCCACTCAATCTTTGAGTGAGTTACTAATCATTCTTGCTTTTTTAGGTTTTGGAAATGGAGCTACGGGAGTTCTTTTTTGGTCTATGTTACCTGACACAATCGAATACGGAGAATGGAAAACGGGGATAAGAACTGAGTCTTCTTTATACGGTTTTATGACGTTTGCCCAAAAAGGCGCGATAGGAATATCTGCTTTATTACTTGGCATCATTTTAACTAATATTGGATTCAATCCGAACGAAACACAGAGTCAAGAAACACTGGATAGCTTAAAGATGGTTATGTCTTGGGTACCGATTTCAGGGGTTATATTGAGCCTAGTAATGGTAATTTTTTATCCCATCAATAAATCTTTTCATGCCAAATTGCTCAAAGATATAGCAGAGAATAAAATGAGCCATGAACAAGGTTAATTGGGGAATAATAGGGCCAGGATCCATAGCCAGAGCATTTGCCCACTCTATTAAAAATACTACCAGCGCTTCTCTGATATCTGTTTTTGGAAGAAACGAAGATAAATCACTATCCTTTGCTAACGAATTCAATATTAATTCAGAAAACGATTTAGCAAAATTCCTAGCCAATCCCAGCCTTGATGCCGTATACATAGCAACACCTCATAGCGATCATTTTTCCTATGCATTTGAGGCCATTAGAAATAATAAGCATGTCTTATGTGAAAAACCCCTGACCATGAATCCTTTTGAAACTATGACGCTTTTAGATTTTGCGTCATCTTCCGGAAAATTCTTTATGGAGGGTTATATGTACAGATCACACCCCCAAACTAAGAATATTCTAGATGCCTTAGACCTTTTTAAAGGCATTGGTCAACCAATCTTTATTGAAAGTAATTTTGGATTTAGAGCGGATGTAGCACCAGAGCATCGATTACGTAATCCTGATTTAGGAGGTGGAGCAATTTTAGATATTGGTTGCTATCCACTATCTATGAGCCAACTTATAGCTGGTAAGCTCCTAGACAAGCCTTTTGCTGAACCGATCTCAATAGATGTAACTGGAAGGCTAGATTCTACTGGAGTAGATGCTTATAGCGCGGCAGATATCAAATTCTCAGATACAGTAACTGCTAAGATTGCTTGCGCCATAGATGAAGAACTAGACAGAACCCTAAGAATCTTCTCAGATAATACCTCAATTACCATTTCTGATCCTTGGCATTGCGGTCAATTTAATAAAGGGCACTCAAACATAATAATTCATCATAATGATTCAGAAAAAAGCATCGAAGTTAATGACTCGGTAGGATTGTTTACCAGAGAAATTGATCATGCCACCAAATGTATTTCCGAAGGATTCATTGAATCTACTTTTGTTACCCATAGAGAAACTTATGCCATTAGTTTTTGGTTGGAGAACTGGAGGAACGCTTTAGATATTAAATGCCCTAAATCTAAAATAAAGAACTCCCCAATAAAATCATATTCACTAACAAAATACCCCTTAACCAATTTAGCTGAATGCTCTTTACCAAATTTAACTAAATTGGGCTCTCGCTTAGCTTTTGGATGCGATAATCAGGTCTCCGAATTACACGCATTTACAATGTTCGACCACTTTTATAGAAATGGTGGCAGGATTTTTGATACTGCTTATATTTATAACCATGGTAATGGAGACAAGTATCTAGGATCTTGGATAAAGAACTCTGGTTTAGAGAGCTCAGCTATTGTCTTGGGAAAGGGAGCGCATACTCCTCAATGTGAACCAAAATTTATAAGACCTCAAATTATTGAATCCCTAGAAAGACTCCAACTTAATTCTATGGATATCTTTTGTTTGCATCGAGACAATCTTGATATTCCAATTGATGAATTTGTTAGCGCATTAAATGACGTTGTAGATGAAGGTCTGGTTAATTTGATAGGCGCATCCAACTGGACTCTTTCACGGTTTGCTGCAGCAAGAGATTATGCAGCAGAGTCTAATATGACTCCTTTTACGGTAATTAGTAATAACTTTAGTTTAGCTGCCATGGTTGATCCTGTCTGGCCTGGATGTGTTGGAATGGATAGCGAGTTCTTAAATTATGTAAATAATGAAGGATTGATTTTATTTCCCTGGTCTAGCCAAGCTAGAGGATTTTTTATTCCTAAAAAATCATCGGTGCTAGATCATTTTTCTAATCCAACCATGGAAGAAGAAAAAAGAGTTTGGCATAGTGAAGATAATCTTTTGCGCCGAGACAGATGCTTTAAAATTGCAAAAAATAAGGGAATTGAGCCCATTGAAGTTGCGTTGGCTTATGTTCTTTCAACATCACCGAATATTATTCCATTGATTGGACCACGTAATGTTTTTGAGACGAATAGCTCTATAAAAGCTTCGAAGATTATCCTATCTCAAGATGAGCTTGAATTTCTTGAGGGTAATTGATTTGTCCTTGTAACACGATATCAGCCACTGAGATCCCAAGATCAATTCTATAATTTCCAGATCTTATAACCCATGATTTAGTTTTAATATCCCAGTGGGCAAGTGATCGAGCCGGAATCTTAATTTCAGTTTTAATGGTATCGTTTGATTTGAGAAAGATCTTGTTAAATGCTCCAAGCCTTTTAACAGGCTCTAATACTTCTGCATTTTCAAAAGCAATATAACATTGTGTTACTACAGCTCCATCCACTGAACCTATGTTCTCTATTTCAAAATTGCAGGTCACTGAATTATCAGAATTCTTAGATATTGTTAAATTGGAATGTTTAAACTCTGTATAAGATAGCCCATGTCCAAATGGAAATAAGGGCAGGATATTATTTTTTTCATACCATCTATAACCTATTAGAAGTTTTTCAGCATAATCCATTTGTAAATCTTTGCCCGGATAATGATTATAGGCTGGTGTGTCTTCAATTCTTACAGGGTAGGTGGTAGGCAATTTTCCAGAAGGGTTAACTGAGCCATTTAAAATATCTACCAATGCATTGCCGTATTCTTGGCCGCCAAACCAAGATTGAATAACGGCATTAGCCTGACTGATCCATGGCATAGCCACAGGTGAGCCAGTATTTAATACGACAACGGTTTTTGGGTTAGCCTCTAGTATTGCATCAATTAAAATATCTTGGTTTGCAGGTAAATTAAAATCTTTACGATCATTCCCCTCTGTTTCCCAGTCAGCATTCGTTCCAACAATTAGAATTACCTCATCCGATGTTTTGGCTAGGGTAACGGCTTCATCAAATAAGTTCAGAGGATCAGGAGGTAAACAACCAATATGGATTGCAGGAAAACCGCCCTCAAAAAGATACTCAATTTCAATGAAATAGGCTTTGTCTTTAGTTAAGTCTATTGGAGCAGTTTTAGAGGCAGAACTAAATCCAAAAAAGGCTTCTCCAGGTTCTGTACTTGTCCAATTGTCTATTAGTTCATTCCCATCAATTCTTAGCTTACAGGGACCTATACCAAATATCTCAAATAAATGACTTCCTGATATGTTTGGACGATACGAGCACGAAAATTTAGTAAATACTTTGTTATTCCCATTTTGGTTAATGACATCTTTTCCAAAACCTTCAAATACCCAAAATTTATTACCCGTCAGTTTTTCTTCATGCAAAAGCTTTCCTTCGTCTGTATCCTTAAAATACTTAACTTCAAATGCATGGTGGGACATTAAGTCTTCTGCAAATTTTGGAAGATATTTATGAGTATGGCATCCTTTTGCATAATGAATTTCGTAAGATTCATCTAGCTTGTCATGAATTGCTGAAAGAGGGTGAATGACATAGTGAGGTTTCAAACTCGCACTTCCGCCACCTATAATTTGCGCTATCTTTGCATTGGGCCCAATCACTGCAAGCTTTTTCTTGTTGGAACCTTCATTCTTTAAGGGCAGCAAGCCGTTATTTTTTAATAACACCATTCCTTCAGCTGAAGCTTTACGGATAAGATCTTGGTGGTTTGGGTTATCAAAAGATTCCTCGGGTTTAATGCTAGGGTTTTCAAATCTTCCAGAAAAGGTAGCAACTTGAAGTATTCTTTTAACTTTGTCATCAATAGCGCTTTCACTCACTTTACCTTCTTGGATTGCCGAAATTAGTTTTTCTCCCCACACATTTGTTGGTCCGGGCATCTCTAAGTCCAGTCCGCCAACAGCATTCTCAACTGTCTCTAATGCAGCTCCCCAATCGCTTACTACATAGCCTTCAAAATTCCATTCAGTTTTTAGAATATCGATGAGGAGTTCTTGATGTGAACTACAGTATATTTTATTCAGTTTGTTATAAGCGCTCATCACTACTTGGGCCTTGCCTTCCTTGATACCCATTTCAAAAGGAAGAAGATAGATTTCTCTTAGTGTTTTTTCATCAACATTTGAACTTATGTGATGCCTTTCAAATTCTGTATCGTTAGCTACAAAATGTTTTAGACATGCCGCTACATTTTTAGATTGGACACCTTTGACATAAGCGGTAGCAATTTTTCCAGTAAGGTAAGGATCTTCCGAATAACTTTCAAAATGCCTTCCTCCAAGAGGATGCCTGTGAATATTAATAGTAGGCCCTAATAGCACATCAACATCTTTTAGTTTTGACTCTTCGCCCAATGCTTTACCAATCTCATCTATGAGATCTAGGTTCCAAGTTGATCCTATTGATATAGGCGATGGAAAGCATGCTGAAGATTTACCAGAATTTCCATTGCCTCTAACCCCATTGGGGCCATCAGACATTTTAATAGAGGGTATATTTAATCGTTCAATCTTATGGGTGTGCCATGAGTCAAAACCACTTATGAGAGTAACTTTTTCTTCTAAAGTAAGATCTTGAATTAATGCTTTAAGATTTAGCATCAAGTCAAAAGACAGGTTTAGAACTAGCTGGCATAGAAATTAGAATAATGTTTTCTAAACTGAGCTATTGGACCATCTTTATCGCAAAGAACAGGTTTTTCAGCATATTTTTTATGCTCCCATATGGGGATATCCTCTTTAACTTGTTTATCAATATCTGCAATGATAGCAGCCGAAACCCCACCGGTTGGTGTTTTACCATCCACTTTTTTTTGTAAGAAGAAAAATCTGGTGATGCATTTTTCTGACTCTATGGGAGTGGTCATACCAAGTAATAAAGTATCACAAATCCCTTCAAATTTAGTAGCGCTGTCACCTGGACCATTAGAAAAAGCAGTTATCTGACCCTTAATGGTTCCTCTTGGAGTCTCCATATCTGCACGTTGAACAGAGGTTCGTTTTTGTTCTTCATAAGAAACTTCAAATTCAGGATAACTAACAACACCATGAACATATTTAAAATGGGCAGCATCAACTGCATTTTCTGCCATATCTTGAATATGACAATTAATGTCGTACTCAAAGGCAACAAAATCATCAGCCCATTCTGGGTCATCAATTTCCGGATGGATAGTAACATCGTATAAAGGTTGAATACCTTCTGGGTGGTACCAAGCATATATCAAGTTATTAGCTTCCACGGTTGGATACCTAAAAATTGCAACCTCTTTTGCTTTTGGAGGAATGTTCGTGGCGTAGGGGATATCTCCAATTGTGCCATCGGTCTTCCACCTCCAGGCATGAAATGGGCACTCAATACAGTTTTCATGCACTATTCCACCATGCCCTAAGTGGGCACCTAGGTGAGGGCAATAAGCATCCAGCATAGATACTTCACCATTTTGTCCTCTAAATAAAACCTGATCTTCTCCAAAATATCTAACAGGCTTTACCTGACCTTTATCTAAGCTAGCAGCTGTATCAATGCAATACCAACCAAATGGAATAGGCATTGGGTATCTTTTTTTAGTTATTTCATTCATAGTTTTAAAAGTTTTTTTGCATTTTCACCAAGGAACTTTGGCCAAACATCTTCATTAAAATCTACATTAGGTAGATCTTCAAATATTCTTTCTAAAGATAGACCCATTGGAAAGTATCCAGCATATAGAATTTTTTCAGAACCTCGAGTATTTGCGTAGTTAATAATTGCTTTTGGATAATGCTTGGGAGCAAATGCACTGGTTGAATAATAGAGATTAGGATACTTGAGCATTAATTTTACAGCCAAATCAACCCAGGGCTCGGCTCCATGTCTCATTACAAATTTTAATTCAGGAAAGTACCAACATACTTCATCAATCAACTCAACTTTTTGGGGAGCCATTGGAATTCTTGGGCCAGGAACTCCAACACAACAAAAAAATGGAATATCTAACTCAATACAGGTTTCGTATATGGGATGCCATTTTTCATCATTTATTGGAATTTGGGGATACATTCCTGAAGGAAAAGCACTGACAGCTCGAATATCATATTTTTGGTGCAGTTCTTTAATTCTAATTGCCTCTTGTTTACCTTCATTAGGATTTACAGGTAAATCAAAAATAAATCTATCTGGATGATTCTGTTGAGCATGTATTTTGGTTTCTGATAGCTCATGAAAACCAACCATCGCAACATCAATATGATGTTTATCCATTTGATTGAGGGTGTATTGCACATAATCATCATGAGAACCTGTTTCTGGTATGTCTTTAAACATATACTGGGCAGGCATTTTAAAGAGCTTCTTGGATTCTTCATCTCTCAACAAAGGTTCCATAAAAGAGTACCATTCAGAACGATCCTCGCTTTCAGGAATACCCAACATCAGATCAACAGTAAAGATCTCTTTATTAAAACTCATTGTTAGATTTTAACCCTTTAGATTTCAATATTACGACAAACTAAAAAAAACATTAAAAAACTAGCTAAAGAGTTGACGCCAGAGAATCTGACGTTACTCAGTTTAGGACATAAATTCGCCACCATTAACATCTAAATTAGCCCCTGTAATCACCTTTGCTAAGTCTGAAGCTAGGAATAGGGCAGCGTTCGCGCAATCTCTATCATCTGGAATGATTCCAAGAGGTATGTCTTTAGTTATACCTTTTATGATCGTCTCAGCATCAATATTCATTGCTTTAGCTGTCTCATTGACATATCCCTCTACCGGTGGGCCCCACATCCAGCCCATATAAACAGCATTCACTCTTATTCCATGAGGCCCTAGTTCTTTTGCAAGAATTTTAGTGCTTGCTGTAAGAGCGCCTTTAGATGCTGCATATCCTCCTTGTGTCTGGAGTGGTTTTTTTGTTATGAGGCTATTTATCATAACTATGGAGCCAGATTTCTGTATTTTCATTTGTTTAACAGCCTCCAAAGTTAACTGCATGGTTCCAAAATAATTTGTATTCATTGTTTCTTTCCAGTCTTCCATATCACCCTGATCAAATTCCGTAAAATTACCTGGCTTATAAGCACTATTTAAAAGGCAATCTACTTTGCCAAACTTTGAGACAGTTTCTTCTACCAGATTTTGACAAGATTCTAGCGAAGTTATATCTGTGATCACGCTGATAACCTCAGCTCCTTGGGATTTTATTTCAGCTTCTACTTCCTTTAGTTTGCTTTCTGTTCTGGCTGCAAGCACAACTTTTGCACCTTCCTCTGCAGCACCGTAAGCAAGTTCTTGTCCAAGCCCTGGCCCAATGCCAGACACCACCACTACCTTATCTTTTAAAATCATGCTTTACCTATATATGCATCAATATACATTTTAAATTTCTCTTCAATTTCATCTTTGGAAAGACCATATTCCTCTAATGAATATTTATGGGAGCCCATTTCATGTTTATTTTCTTCCTGCCAAGCCTTCATAGCATTTTCAGTTTGGTCAGCAAAATCCTCATGTATAAACGTATAAATTTTTTTCATCTCTTCCAATGGCTCGGAAATCATTTTTTTAAAATCAAGGTGAATAAAATTATCTCCATGCAATGAGCTTATTTCTTGACAGTGCTTAAGGACACGACAGAGCTTATCTTGCCAATGACGGGCTATTCTTTGTTTATTAAAGTCAGTAGTTAGTTGTTCAGACAAGTTTGCACACATTGATCCAAAAGAAGGAACTGTATCTACTGGAGTTCTATGGGTTTGGATAACTTTGGCATCAGGAAATACACCTAACACTTTATCAATAAAACCTAAATGATGGGGTGATTTAAGCACCCATCTTTTCTGTTCTCTACCAGGATTTTGCCATGTTAAATATTGAATTTGTTTTTTAAGAAATTCATAAACTACTTTGTGGTCTTGTTCTTCAATCCAGGTCGAATAAGAGGGTAGATGCATACAGGATTCAGGCACAGTACTAAGAAAGGTATGTTCGATTAAAAGGATTTCTTCATCAGCGCCATTGAAATCCCATGGATGAATTTTAAGAGCTTCTGGAGAAGCCTCTACCACTGCTGCTACTTCTGCCTCTCCAAGTTGCATTCTTTCTTGTGGGTTTCCTCTCACTTCATTAGGAAGGACAGCCGGGTATCTGCCTTCCCACCACAGCATGGCAGTATGGTTTGGATCTGAAGCAAGCAATCGATGCGTCATGGTTGATCCTGTTCTAGGAAGCCCAACAATAACGATGGGACTAATAATATCTTGCTCCAAAATCTCAGGATTATTTTTTAAAGCATCAACAGTTCTTAAAAGGTTAATTAGCAATCCTAGAATGCGATGTTCTTGAGCTTGGAAACCAACTTCATTAAGAGAAGCTTCATTATTAATACTTGATACAAGTTTATGGAAGCCCTCAATGAAAATTTCATCCCCAAAGTCATTCAGGCCGGTATTTTCTATCGCTTGTTGTAAAATTAAATTTGAATCAAGGCTCATCTGTCTATTTTAATTCTCTAAGCTTTATTTTGGTTACTTTTGGAATAATTGGATCTTTACAATTAATCCATCTTAATAACATAGCTCCTTCTGAATGATTTTGCGTAATAAGATTGTTTGGCAAGTCTTCTATGTTATGGGTGATATGCATAATTAGCTCCTTATTATCTAAAACAGCATTAGCATCATTAATATGAATTTTATTGAATCTGTAATCCAGAGATTCCATCCAGAAATTTTCTAATTGAAAGTTCCACAAATCGCATTCAGGGATCATAGTCCTGATTTGCAAGCATTCATCGGGTTCTATTTGATAGTAACCATGTAGGTAGATAATACTTGGATCTCCACCAGCCGCTTGAAAAAAATCTTGGTTACCCAAGGGAAGGGAATTTAAATGATTTAACTTAAATTCATCCACCCAGCTTACAAATGTCGAAGCTGTACCCTTAACAAACCTAAGAGTTCTATTTAATTTTTCTAATAATTCATCATCAGAAAGAACAGGCAGTTGAGAATTTTGATTTAGGGCCCTTATATTTAGGAAAGCTCGCTTATCAGTTACTTTTGATTTATAAGTTTCTCTTACTATTAACATATTGGAGGAGGGGTCCATGATTAAATCGGCTTCTCTATTTTGGCTAATTAAAATTCTGAAATCTCCATTCTTGTCTGTGTGTTTGTCCGTGATTTCTAATTCAGCATGCGAGATCATAGTTCCATCAAGATGGTATCTATTTTCTTTAATTCCTAGGCTTAAATAATTTGCTTGGCCTTTATTTCCTATAACTTCATATGATTGAGATGAGTTAAGATTTGAGTTTAAGTAGACATTATCTGGGTTATCCCCACCTATCTTTGCTGTCTCATTGGATAAACTATAGAAAGATGCGTGATTAGGAAAGCTGTGTTCAAAATGCATTTCGCTTGCTAGACGAAGCAACCTAAGCAAATATCTATAGCCTTCATTCCTTGATAATGTATCTGGTGCATTATTCTCAATAATGCTGCCTAAGTTTTTTAACTCATCGCAGAAATCTTCCCATGCTTTAAGATTCATAATCAATAAACAATTATTTGCAATATACTAAGTTAACAGATATTTTTAAATCAGCCTATGCCAGCACCTCAAGAAAGAGATATAGATAAAACAGCATTACTACTTAAGCTTTGGTTTGTGGAGTCACAAGGTCTGCCTGATGATATTAGTATTAATATCAAAGGGGGTCCTGAAAATACAGGTTTTTCCAATGAAACTCTGACTTTTAAAGTTAAGTATAGTAATGGTAAATCAGAGGGTTATGTTATTAGATTTTCTCCCACTGGCTACAAGGTATTTCCAGATTACGATATAAAAAAACAGTATCAATTAATGGCTTTCCTCAAGCAACAACATATTACAGTACCTGAGGTTGTGGCATATGAGGGCGATGAATCTATTCTAGATTCAAGCTTTTATTTGATGCGCGAATGCAGTGGCGAGGCTCCATCTGATAATCCGCCTTTTCATCAAGAGGGATGGGTATTTGATGCAACTCCTGACGTTAGATCTTCCTTGTGGAGGAATTGGTTAGATGAAATGATTAAGGTTCATAAGATTGAAGCCAATCAAAGCTCTATTGAATTTTTGAACAGACCCCATTTGGCTGCAAATCATTTAGATCAAGAGTTAGCCTATTACTATAAATTTCATGACTGGGCTATGGATGGAGAGGATCATCCTATCGCTGATAGTGCTAGAGAATTTCTAAAACATAATAAGCCTATTACTGACAACAATAATTCAAGAATAGTTTGGGGTGATTGTCGACTAGCCAATGTCATGTACACACGTAATGGAGAATTGTCAGCAGCCTTGGATTGGGAGATGGCAATCCTAGGAGATCCTTGTCTTGATCTTGCATGGGGCATAGCAATTGATGATTGCAATAGCCTGGGTTTGAATATCCCTAAATTACCCGGATTTATGAGTACCGAAGACACAATAGCTTATTGGGAAAAACATAGCGGTTTTAGCGCAGCTAATTATGATTATTTTTATACCCTTGCTCTGTATAAGTTCACAGTCATTATGATTAAGGTTGTAAAAAAACTAGAGTATTATGAAATTATGCCAACTGGTCTTGGCGCTCATATTAATAATCATGCAAGTGGCATGCTTGCAAAACATATGGAATCTAAATAATGGCAATTTTCACTATAAAAAATACTGACAATAAAAAGATTCTTTGCACGCAAAGCCCTAAAAATTTTGCACCGCTCAATGAAATAGAGTGTGCAACTAAGGAAGATGTTGCTAATGCCTTTATCAGAGCCAGAGAAGCCCAATCAGAATGGAAGCATGTTCCAATTCAAAAGAGAATTGAGTTGCTTGAAAGATTGGCAACGATAATTTCTCAACAAAAAGAGAGGATTATTGATGTGGTTATCAGTGAAACTGGAAAACCAAAGCAAGAGGCTCTATCCATGGAAGTCTATTCAGCGCTTGATTCTATTGTTTTTTATTGCAAGCGCGCAAAAAAATGGTTGGCTGATGAGTCCATTAAATTGCATGGACCTATGCGTTTTCTCAAAAAATGCAAAGTTATTTATAAGCCAAGGGGAATTATTGGCATTATCACTCCTTGGAATGGCCCTTTTATCTTATCCATTAATCCAGTAATCCAATGTTTACTTTCTGGAAATGCAGCAATTGTAAAGCCTTCTGAAGTCACTCCGCTATCAGGTCAATTGGTTGAAGAGATGTTTGTATTAGCTGGAGCTCCAAAAAATTTAGTTCAAGTGCTGATTGGAGACGGAGAGGTTGGCGAAGCATTAATTACTAACAAACCAGATAAAATTTCTTTTACGGGATCTGTAGCAACTGGTAGAAAAGTAGCTGAACAATGTGGAAGACTTCTAATTCCCTTTAGCTTAGAGCTGGGTGGCAAGGATGCCATGGTTGTTTGTGAAGACTCAAACATTAAAGAAGCTGCTCAAGGTGCTGTCATGGGATCTTGCATGAATGCAGGGCAGTACTGTTGTGGCACAGAAAGGATTTACGTTACAGAATCTATTTATGATGAATTTGTTGAAGAGGCTACTAATATTACAGCAAGCCTCAATCAGTCAGACCAAGATATTGCCGATGTTGGCGCAACTTTTTGGGATAAACAGCTTGATATTATTGATGATCATGTAAAGGATGCTGTTGCCAAAGGTGCCAAAATTCTTGTAGGCGGATCCAAAAATCCTTCCCTGAAAGGGCTTTACTATCTTCCAACTGTAATAGTAGATGTTGATCATTCCATGAAGATCATGCAAGAAGAAACCTTTGGACCCATAGTTTGTATTATGAAGGTAAAAGATGAAGAGGAAGCCATGCGGCTCGCTAATGACTCTAAGTATGGGTTAAATGGGAATATTTGGACTCAAAATCTTAATAAGGGTTTAGCAATGGCTCGCTCATTGGATACAGGGGCTTGTTCTATTAACGATATGGCAATGAGCTATGGGCTTAATGAAGTTCCCTTTGGGGGTTTAAAAGAAAGTGGTCTAGGGTTTGTAAATGGGAAGGAGGGTTTTAGGAGCTATTGTCATGCAATGCCAGTAGTTATAGGTAAAAAACCATCATCCATTTACCCGTATACTCAAAAAAGCTATCACCAGCTTGAGCAAGCTATAAAGCTATTTTTTGATAATAAGTTATTTAGAAAACTGTTTGGTTAATCTAGGATTCTGAATCCTTTTCAATTCTTACTTCAATCTTAATCTCAGCATCTTGATCTTTTACTTGATCTTTAACTGAGTTAACAATTTTTTCTATTTCAATCTTACCAATCCCAGCGCTTACTCCCTCTAATTCAATCTCATTAAGTGCTGCTTCTAAATCGGTATCGTCATCAAGCTTTAGCATAAAAACATTTTTTTCTGATGAGATATTACCAAGATCAATCTCAGTACCTTCTTTATTTTTCCAGATTCTTTTTTCAAGCATTTTAGGATGATGTATTTCATGCATTCTTTTTCCATCTGCTTTAAACATCATTACATGATCACCTCTTTTAGGTTTAGGTGTAACAAAGTCATCCAAAAGTATCGCACCTCCAATAAGAGAGCCAATAATTATTGCTTGTATATATTTTTCATTCATATCTAGTTCCTTAATATACTTGTGACAAATTCAGTAAAAAAAAGTTCCATCAATTTAGAGCATTTAAGTAGGAAGGATTTTCTCCACCCCCATGAACATCCAATGCAGCTCCCGTGATCCAACTTGCCTTATCCGAAGATAAAAACATGCATGCATTGGCAATATCTGTTGGCGTTCCCATTCTTCTAAGTGGAATAGTTTTGGAAACTTTTTTCATTTGAGATTTATTACCATAATGAAGAAGAGAATTCTCCGTTTCAATATAACCAGTGATTATGGAATTAACTCTAATTTTTGGAGCCCACTCGATAGCTAGGGTTTTAGTTAGATTTACCAAACCACCTTTAGCGGCTCCATAAGCAGCACTTCCTGGAGTCGGTCTATTAGCAGTGACGCTAGAGATATTAATGATAGATGAAATGGTTTTTTGTTTGAGCATTTTCTTTGCAATCATTACGCTAACTTGGAGTTGAGCAGTTAGATTGAAATCTATAACAGATTTATGAAAATTGATAGATCCACTAGTTGCATTTAAAAGAGGAGATCCACCAGCATTGTTGATTAATATATCAATGGTTTTAGTTTGAGAGAGAATATCTTTTAGAGCAATTTCCACTGAACTGTTATCCCTAATATCGCATGCAACAAAAATAGCACTATTGCCTTTTTTAGATATTTTTCGCTTTGGAGCGTTTCTGGATAGGACAAACACTTTTGCGCCCTCCATTAAAAAAGATTCAGCTATACCTTTACCAATTCCCTTGGTGCCTCCTGTAACCAACACTGATTTGTTTTTAAATTGATTGTTCATCTTTATTCAGCAGTTATTATAATGATGCATCTAATTTTGTCATAACGGAGTAAACATGAAAATTTCGATTTTAGGAGGAACTGGCTCACTTGGAAAAGGTTTGGCTAACCGTTGGCTCAAAGCTGGGCATGAGATTATTATTGGCTCTCGTTCCTTGGAATCAGCTCTCAAAGCAACTCAAGCTCTTGATATTGATGATTCGAATGCATGTTTAAATGATGAAGCAGCTTTATTAGGTGATATTGCTTGTTTAACCGTTCCCTTTGCACACCAAGCTGAAACTCTACAAACTGTTAAAGAAAATTTAAAAAATAAAATACTCATTGATGCAACAGTCCCATTGGTTCCTCCAAAAGTAATGCGTGTGCAACTGCCTAAAGAAGGTGGTTGTGCTGCCATGATTGCTCAAACTATTTTAGGAGAAGAGGTTAGGGTAGTCTCAGCCTTTCAAAATATTTCTGCAGAACTTTTACAATCTTCTCACCCAATCAACTGTGATGTATTAGTGTGTGGAGATAAAAGAGAAGATAGAGAAACTGTTATCAATCTGATTGAGGATATGGGGCTAAAAGGGTGGCATGCCGGTCCGCTATGTAATTCTGCTGCTGCAGAAGCATTAACTTCTGTTCTTATTGCAATTAACAAGAACCATGCTATTTCACATTCTGGAATTACTGTTACAGGAGTTTAGCTATAACTAAATCAAATACTTTAAATCTAGTTGGTTTAAAGAACTTTCCGCTAATTTATCCTGGAGATTCATTACCAGATCTAATTATTGACTCCGTTAAATCAAACAGAAGAAAGCTTAAAGACGGAGATGTAATTGCTATTGCTCAAAAAATAGTTTCTAAATCTGAAAATCGTTACCGTTTACTAAGGGAATACCAACCATCTAAAGAGGCAAAAAAAATAGCCAAAAAAATTGATAAAGATGAGAGATTTGTTCAAGCCGTTCTTGAAGAATCAAATAAAGTTGTTCGTTATAGAAAAAATGTCCTCATAGTTGAGCATAAGCTAGGATTTATTCAGGCTAATGCAGGCATAGATAGATCTAATATCGATCAATCCGATGAAAGAATTCTCTTGCTACCAACAGATCCTGATAGATCTGCAAATAGAATTAGATTAAAGCTAACAAAGCATTTTAATGTAGATATTGGTGTCATCATTACAGATACTATGGGAAGGCCATTTAGAAATGGTATCGTGGGATTTGCAATTGGAGCCAGTAACATTAACTCAATTAAAGATGAGCGAGGAAAAAAGGATATCTTTGGAAACGAATTAAAAGTAACTCAAATTGGTATAGCAGATGAGCTTGCAGCTGCTTCATCATTAATTATGGGTCAGGCTAATCAAAAAATGCCAGTAGTTATAATTCGTGGGTTTTCAAAAAATAAAAAGGAAATTAGTAACGCTCAGGTTCTCATACGAGATGAGCAAGAAGATTTATTCAGATGAAGTCCTTACTTATTTGTGGCGGAGTAGGAGGAGCTAAGCTTGCAAAAGGCTTTTACCGTTCAGACCAAAATTTTGATTTATTAGTAAATGTTGGAGATGATTTTAATCATTTTGGGCTGCATATTTCCCCTGATCTAGACACGGTAATGTATACCTTGTCAGATCAAGTCAATCAAAAACAAGGATGGGGTTTAAAAGATGAGTCTTGGACAACTCTTGAGAATATTAAATTCTTAAATAGTGAGACTTGGTTCCAATTAGGAGACAAGGATATAGCAACCCATATGGTTAGAACACAATTACTTAAAACTAAAACCCTCACAGAAGCTACTCAAATTATTTGCAAAGCATTCAACCTTCCTCTCAATATTTATCCAGCCTCAAATGATCCAATAGAAACAATTATTTTGAGTGAACAAGAAAAATATTCTTTCCAGGAATATTTTGTTAAATATCAAACAAAGCCTTTAGTCAAAGGAATTGAGTACCACGGCATTCAAAAGGCAGCATTGAATGATTGTTTGGATTTAGAGTCTTACGACAATATTGTGATTTGTCCTTCTAATCCCTTTTTAAGTATTGACCCTATTATTAAAATTCAAGAACTCAATAACTTTCTTTTGAAACATAAAGAACGTGTCTATGTTGTTTCTCCGATAGTTGCAAATAATTCCTTAAAAGGCCCAACTGCAAAAATAATGCAGTCACTGAATATAGATGTGAACGTTCTATCTATTGCTAAACACTATAGAGAGGTTGCTAACAATATTGTTATAGATGCTAGTGATAGTAATTTCATTAACGATATTCAATCCTTAGAAATAAATTGCCTTGTGAGCGAACATCTTGTGATGCGTTCAGATAACGATAAAGTTAACTTAGCTAATGACATATTGAAATTCCTGAATGCATAGTTTTGTTATACCTGTAAAATTTAGCAGTAACCCAAAATCCAGATTAAGCGGGGTAATGACTGCTCCTAAGAGGCTGGCTTTTATGGAGCATTGTCTTCAAAATCTAATTCAAAAAATTTCTACTACCTATAACAATCCAGATATACACCTCATAATCAAGGGCACGAGCAATACATCTTTCGATGCTAAATGCCACTTTAGCGACTTGCCACTAAATGAGTCGATTAAATCCATTACCACCTCTACTTTTAACAAGGGCCACAGAATCATAATCTTGCATGCCGACCTTCCCAGTATTACTAATGAAGCCTTGGCTGATATGAAAAACTTAATAATTCAGGATGAAGTATTTATATATCCTGATCAATATCAACAAGGAACCAATGCGCTGATATATAGCCATGGAAATTTTGAGCATTTTGTTTTTGGGGAATCCAGTTATTCAAATTTCCTAACGCTTGCTGATCAACTGAACTTGAAGATAAATACTGTTGAAGAACCAGCTATAGCATTTGATTTAGATGATGAAGAAGATTTTAAATATCTACCTGAAAATATAGCTAACAAACTGTTAGACTAATTACATTAGCAAACAGATGAAAATTCAAAATCTACCAACCATAGTTTCTCAAATAGATATACTCAATAGACTATCCGGTGATTCATTGTCTGTTGAATCAATAGCCAAGATACCCATGTCAGCAGAACTTGTTGAGCATGCTTATGGAGTTAAGAAAGAACTTTATGGCAATATTATTTCCTACTCACCTAAAGTATTCATCCCACTAACTTTTTTATGCAGGGATGTTTGTCATTACTGCACGTTTGCCAAGACTCCTAAAAAAATTGATTCACCTTATTTATCTAGTAACAAAATCATGGATCTTTCTGTATCGGGTGAAACTCAAGGCTGTAAAGAAGCTCTTTTTACTTTAGGGGAGAAGCCAGAGCTAAGATATAAAGCTGCTAGAGAGTTTCTCAGCAACCATAACTATGGCTCAACGATTGACTACCTTTTTAAACATGCTAAAGACGTATTTCAAGATACTGAGCTTATTCCTCATATCAACGCTGGAAATTTATCTATTGAGGAATTAATTAAATTTAAAGATATATCAGGATCAGTGGGTTTGATGCTGGAATCTTCATCATATAGGTTAACTGAAAAAGGCATGCCTCATTATGGATCTCCTGATAAATTACCATCGGCTAGGATGGAGACATTAATTAATGCAGGAGTCACTAAAATTCCATTCACTACTGGTGTATTAATTGGTATTGGAGAAACAAAGGAAGAATATATTCAAACGCTGTTAGATATATCTACAGTCCATAAAACTTACGATCATATACAGGAAGTAATTATTCAAAACTTTCTTCCTAAAGCTGGCACTTTAATGAAAGATCATCCTCCTGCATCGTCTGACTATCTGTTCTGGGCAATTGCTATAGCAAGATTAATTCTTCCGAACGATATAAGTATTCAAACACCACCAAATCTTAATCAAAATATTTTAGGCAAACTTATTACTTCTGGCATTAATGATTTTGGTGGAATCTCACCTGTAACTATTGATCACGTAAATCCTGAAGCACCATGGCCTAATATCAAATCCTTAGAAAAGCTTTGTCAGGAATTTGATACCCATTTAGTTCCCAGATTGACTGTTTATCCTAAGTATTTATCCAATGAATACGCTTCCTTCTTAGGAAAGCAAGTTCGATCAAAAGCGATTAAACTTGTTGATAGCGCAGCTTTTATAAAACAAGACAATTGGAAAGCTGGAGAGTCACTAGATATTCCTCTTTTTCATACTACCCCCCAGAGATTGACCACGATTAAAACTGCTTTAGACAACCTTAAGAAAAATGCCTCAATTCAAAATATTGCAAACCTATTTCAAGCCAGAGGAGAAGAAGTTCAGTTCTTAGGTGATGCTGCCTTAGAAATAAAAAAATCTATTTATAAGGACAAACTTACTTTTGTTGTTAACAGAAACATCAATTACACAAATATTTGTAAGTATAGTTGTAATTTTTGTGCTTTCTCGAAAGGAAGAGGCCACGATGACCTTAGAGGAAAACCTTATGATATAAGTCACTCTGAAATTCAACGAAGAGTTTTAGAGGCTGAAACAAGAGGAGCCACAGAAGTTTGTCTTCAAGGAGGTATTCATCCTAAGTACACAGGCAAAACTTATTTAGATATCTTAGAGTCAATTAGAGCGGTTTCTCCCTCTATTCATATACATGCATTTTCACCACTGGAAATCATGCATGGCAGCAGTACCCTTAATCTTTCAATCAAAGAGTTTCTATTGCAACTAAAAGAAATGGGTCTAAATTCTATTCCAGGAACTGCTGCTGAGATATTGCATGATCCTATTAGAAAAATTATTTGCCCGGATAAACTCAACACCACTGAGTGGAAAGAAGTAATAACCACAGCTCATTCACTGGGTATCCAAACTACTTCAACCATTATGTTTGGTCACGTGGAAACATACCAAGACATGGCACTTCATTTAAATGAAATCTTGAATATACAAAATGAATATGGGGGATTTACTGAATTTGTTCCTTTGCCTTTTGTTTCACAGGAAGCCCCAATCTTTAGACGGGGAATGGCTAGATCTGGACCATCATTTAGAGAAGTTTTATTAATGCATAGCGTAGCGAGATTGTTATTCAAGGAGAGATTACCTAGCATCCAAGGATCATGGGTCAAAACTGGTATTGAAGGTATCGTGGAATTAACAAAACATGGGATTAATGATATTGGAGGAATTCTAATGAATGAATCTATTACCAGGGCAGCAGGTTCGGTTCATGGCCAAGAATTGGACATAGCTTTTATTAAACATAAACTTGATGAGCTAGGTATTGAGCTCGAACAAAGGAATACACTTTATGGAACAGTCAGCAATTCTCTAAATGCTTTAAATAGTCGGCTTGCTATCCCATTAGAGAATATTTCTCCTCAAATAGATAGAGTGTCTTAAAGTATGCCAATTAAAGATTTAATTATTGTTACCCTCGGATATGCAGTTGTTATTTCTGGTATGTATTTTTTGTATGGCAGCTTTAAAGATCTCCCCATTCTGATAAATTTATTACTGGTAGATATTATTGGCACCTTCTTAATTTTCTTTTGCAGTTTATTGTGGAGAAACTCAAGTTGGTATGATGCTTATTGGTCCGTTATCCCACCAATTTTATTATTATTACCATTTATTTATGGTGCAGATATAAGCTCTACGCATCGATTTCTATTGTTGATGTTTGGAACTCTCTTTTGGGCAATCCGTTTAACTTATAATTGGATAAGAAACTGGGATGGTTTTTCTCATGAGGACTGGCGCTATATTGGAATGAAGTCCTCACAAGCAAGTATTGTTAGTAAATTACTAATTGATTTTGTTGGAATTCATTTAATACCAACACTTTGTGTATTTTTAGGATTAATACCTGCTATTAATGCTTTGTATGGAAATGATATAGCAATCAACTTCATAGACTGGATAGCATTAGTCATAATTGTAATAGGGGTATTGATCCAAATAATTTCAGATCAACAAATGTTTAATTTTAGAAAGGACCCATTAAACAAAGGAAAGACTATGCAGTCTGGTTTATGGTTCTATTCTCGCCACCCTAACTATTTTGGAGAATTGCTTTTTTGGTTAGGTTTAGCAGTATTTGCGATAGCTTCTAACAATTTAGGTTTAATAAACTATGTTGGAATAATCGTCATGTATTTGTTAATTGCAATTGGATCTGTAAAAATGATGGATGATCGATCTTTAAAATCAAGACCTGATTTTGATAGCTATGCAAAAACTACTCCTAAGATTATGATCAATTTTTTTAAAAAAAGGCTTTAAATATGAAAAAAATATTAGCAACTATAATTTTGTTTTCAGGATTTTCCTTTAGTCAAACTCTTACTGAGCAGCTCGAAAATGATATTGATGGCTTAATGACTAAAGTTGTTGAATGGAGACATCATTTTCATGAATATCCAGAGCTATCAAATAGAGAGTTTAAGACATCGCAATACATAAAAGACGTACTTGAGAACCTAGGATTAGAAGTTCAAAGCGACATAGCCTACACAGGCCTTGTAGCAATGATCAGAGGATCTCAGCCTGGTCCATTAATTGCTTTGCGTGCAGATATTGATGGTCTTCCTGTTACTGAAGAGTTAGGGCTACCTTTTTCTTCTAAAGAAAGAACAACCTATCAAGGTAATGAAGTTGGCGTGATGCATGCATGTGGGCATGATGCACACATTGCTATACTTCTTGGAGTAGCTGAATATCTTGTAAAAAATACAGATAAGCTCAAAGGCGATATTATGCTCATCTTTCAGCCTGCTGAAGAGGGTGCCCCAGAAGGAGAAGAGGGTGGAGCTTATTTAATGTTAAAAGAAGGAATTTTTGACCTAGAAAAACCAGATGCCATATTTGGGCTTCATGTTACTAATGGTCCTCATGGCAGTATTTTTTTGAAGCCTGGGCCAGCAATGGCTTCAGCTGAAGCTTTTAGAATAACTGTTGAGGGTAAACAAACACATGGCTCTCGTCCATGGGCTGGAGTTGACCCTATCGTAGCAGCTTTCAATATTGGTACAACCATGCAAACAATTGTTTCAAGAAGATTAAATATACTTGATAGCCAAGCAGTAGTTTCTATAGGAATGGTCAAAGGAGGAACACGTAATAATATTATTCCTCAAAAAGTTGTACTAGAGGGCACCATTAGAACGTTTGAAAAGAGCTATTTAGATAAAATTCATGAAGAAATTAAAACCATAGCTACCAATGTTGCAGAAGCACACAATGCCTCTGCTAATGTCGAGTTAGCAGTATATGGTAACTACCCAGTAACTTTTAATGACCTTGATTTATCAGCTCAGCTGGAGCCATCATTGATAAAAGCTAGTGATGGAAAATATATGAGAATGAGCGTGCCCAGGACTGGAGCTGAGGATTTCTCTTTCTTTGCTCAAGAGGTGCCAGGTTTATATTTCTTTTTAGGAGTGAATCCTGAAAATCAAGAGTCGAGTTACACCAATCACTCACCAAGATTTTATATAGATGATGATGCACTGGATACAGGAGTGAAAGCTTTTATTCAGTTAGTCGAAGATTATAGTGAGAATTATTAATCTATTTTTGGTAATAGATTATTAAGATTTTCAACGGCGTCTAAATATTCGTTTACTAGCCTGTATACAACATTTTTAACGGATTCAACTTCGTTAATTTGACCAATCACTTGTCCAGCTGCATTAAAGGATACATCTTGCGCTTTTCCTTGATCAGCATAGATAGATGTTCTGCGGATAGCATCATAGGTGATCATTCCTTGAAGAGGCATAGGTAGAGGTTTGGGATTATCAGGATGATCCCAGGCATCGGTCCAAGCATTTTTCAGCATTCTTGCTGGCTTTCCAGTCCAAGATTTACTTCTGATAGTATCTTCACTAGTAGCATTTAAATAAGAGGTTTTCTGCGCAGGCTGAGTGAATGCTTCTTCTACAGTCAGCCACATTGAACCAGTCCAAACACCTTGAGCTCCCATAGCTAGTGCTGATGCCATTTGTCTCCCATTACCGATGCCACCCGCAGCCAAGACAGGAAGATCACCAACCGCATCAATAATTTGAGGCCATAAAACTATACTACCAATTTCTCCAGTGTGGCCGCCACCTTCACCGCCTTGTGCTACTATGAAATCAAGACCTGCTTGCTTGTGAGCAAGAGCCTGTTTAATTTTTCCACAAAGGGCACCTATTAATACTCCCTGGCTTTTTACTTCTTTAATAACATCTTCCGGGGGAGTACCTAATGCATTTGCAAATAGTTTTACATTTTTTCTTTTTAATGCCTCTTGGACTTGCGGTTCTGCTGTAGCCTGCGTCCAACCCAGAAGGCCACCTTTAGGGCCATTGCTATCTTCTGCTGCCGGTACTCCGTGCTCACTTAATAGTTTCTCGACGAATGCCCTATGTTCAGCTGGAATAGATTTTTCTAAATCTGCTAATAATTTTTCAGGATCAAGTTGATCCATCCCTTCGTATTTTTGAGGAATCACTGTATCGACTCCATATGGTCTATCACCTATATGCGCATCAATCCAATCGAGTTCTTCTTGAAGTTGCTCTAAAGAGAAACCAACAGCTCCTAGTACCCCAATTCCTCCCGCTTTGCTAACTGCTACAACTACGTCTCTACAATGCGTGAAAGCAAATATTGGATATTCAATTCCAAGTTTTTTACATATTTCAGTTTGCATGAATAGGGTTATATAATTTGTACATCAAAGATTATAAAAAAATATTAGGATTACTGCCATGAGTACAGAATGGAATTTTGATTACGATGTTGTCGTTGTTGGATCTGGCAATGGGGCGCTTACATCAGCTTTATGCGCTCATGATGGTGGAGCCAAAGTACTAGTTATAGAAAAGAGTTCTCAGCTTGGAGGAACCAGTGCTTCCTCGGGAGGAGGGGTATGGATACCCAATAATCGATATGCAGTTGCTGCAAATGCAGATGATAGCATTCAAGATGCACGAGACTATATTGCCAGCGTTTCACCTGAAGGAAAGATCAACCCAGAGCTAATTGAAACCTATATTCAAGAAGGACCTAAGATGATTGATTATCTTCATGAGAATTCTAGAGTGAAATATTTAAATCTTCCTCATTATCCAGATTACTTTCCTGATAATCCTGGTGGTAAAGCAGGCAATAGGTCTATGGAACCAGAACCAGTTTTAGGAACCGATCTCAAGGAAGATTTAAGGCTATTACGTGACCAGCATCCACAAACTACTTTTAGAATGGGACCCTTAACCATGAACTTTACTCAGGTTGAAGGTCAGCTATTACTTGGTGCACTTCCTGGGTGGAAGAAATTATTCGCAAAACTCTTTACTAAGTATATTTTGGACCTTCCCATGAGGTTAAAATGGGGTTGGAAAGATAGAAGGCTTACCATGGGTAACGCAGGTATTGCTAGACTCTTATTGTCCCTAAAAGACAGAGATGTGCCTATTTGGTGTGAGACCGCATTTACAGATTTAATAGTAAATGAACAAAATGAAGTCATTGGAATTGAGGCCATTAAAAATGGCCAACAAATTACTATCAAAGCAAATAAAGGAGTTATTCTTGCTTCAGGGGGATTTGAAAAAGATCAAGCTCTTCGAGACAA
This sequence comes from Gammaproteobacteria bacterium, assembly GCA_008080945.1. Classification (GTDB taxonomy): domain Bacteria; phylum Pseudomonadota; class Gammaproteobacteria; order Magnimaribacterales; family D2472; genus VMDH01. The sequence goes on from VMDH01000019.1 coordinate 24,664, forward strand.
GTATCTACCGAAACCAACAGATGCATCCTGGAGCGCAGCGAATACTCATAATACTGGTGACGCGCTAAAAGCAGCAATTAAACTTGGTGCACAAACTCATCAAATGGATTGGGGTTGGTGGTCAACTACCATGAAGGTACCCGGAGTAGAGAAAGGTTGGCTTTCTATGGTAGATAAATCTATGCCAGGTAACTACACAGTAAATAAGAACGGCGAAAGATTTTCTAATGAATCTCAAAACTATGTCAGTTTTGTAAGCGATATGTTTAGTGAATATGCTGATGGTAACCCTTGTGCGCCATGTTACATGATCTTTGATAGCAATTTTAGACAAAATAGACCTTGTGGACCTCTACTGCAAGCTAGCATGCAACCTGATAGCAGAGTTCCAAAAGAGTGGTGGACACCGTCATTTTTAACTAAAGCAGATAGTCTAGAAGAATTAGCTGAGAAAGTTGGTATTAATCCAGAGGGTTTATTAGCAACTCAGCAAAAAGTTAATGAGTATGCAGTAACTGGTAAAGATCCTGATTTTAAAAGGGGTGACACTGTTTATGATCGATACTATGGCGATCCATCGGTTTCTCCAAATCCATGTTTAGCGCCTCTAGAGAAAGCTCCCTTTTATTGTATGGTTCTTTACCCCGGAGAAATGGGAACAGCAGGAGGGCTTGTTGTTGATTCTAAAGCAAGAGTTTTAGATCAAGATTCTAATCCTATTAAAAATTTATACGCATGCGGTAATTGCACTACCGCTCTGCTTCCAAAATATCCCGGACCGGGATCTACTCTTGGTCCAGCAATGACTTTTGGATATCTTGCTGCAAGAGATATTACTGGAGCTAATTTTTGAAATCACTTGAAGGCAAAGTTGCTATCGTTACAGGTTCTGGTCAGGGAGTTGGAGAGGGCATTGCCATGGCTTTGTCTTCGTATGGCGTTAAGGTTGCTCTTTTAGGTAGAACATTTAAAAAAGTTGAAGCCGTTGCTTCTAATATTTTAAAAAGTGGCGGAATAGCTATGCCAATTGAATGCGATGTTAAAAACCTTGCTAGCATTGAAGATGCCATTGCTCTTGTCATCAAAGAATATAAAGGTATTCAAATTCTTATAAATAATGCTCAAGAAGTTCCACTTGGGACCATCCTTGATGTTACTGATGAAGCTGCAACAAACGGCTGGGAATCTGGTCCTTTAGCTACATTACGATTTATGCGTTCTTGTTATCCTTATTTAAAAGGCAATGGCTCGATCATTAATTTAGCCAGTTCATCAGCACTTAGACCTGATTCTGCTGGTTATGGAGTTTATGCTGCTGTTAAGGAGGCTATTCGATCTATGACAAGAACTGCTGCAGTTGAGTGGGGTCCTGACAATATTAGAGTTAATGCGGTTATGCCTCTTGCTATGTCAGCTGGAATGGAATGGTGGATGAAAGAAAGACCTGAAGAAGCTAGTGAATTTCTTAAAACAGTTCCTCTTGGAAGGGTCGGTGACTGCAAAGAAGATATTGGAGAGGCTGTCTGTAAATTGCTTACAGATGACATGAATTATATTACTGGAAGTACATTGATGCTCGATGGTGGCCAGGCATTTTTAAGGTAAATATGGATAACGTTGATAAATTATTGGCAATAGAAGAAATAAAAACCATAAAACATAAGTATTTTAGAGCAATTGACATGGCTGATTTTGATTTGCTTGAAGAGATCTTTGATCCAGATATTCAAGTTGATTACCGAGGTGGAACTTACCGATGGCAGGAATCTGGTAAGGATGCAATTATTAATGCTCTTAAATATTCTTTTCATAATCAAGCAGCAGCAATGCACACTGGTCATCATCCAGAAATAAGCATACATTCAACCACCAAGGCCTCAGGTAAATGGTATCTCCACGATATTTTTTATAATTTTTCTGAAAAAGTGGTTACTCAAGGCACAGCACTTTATGAAGATGAATATATTTTTGATGGAAATTCTTGGAGGATCTTAAAATCTCAATACGACCGCATTGTTGAATCAGTATCACCTATTGATGAGAATATAAAATTTACTAAATACA
>VMDH01000068.1 GCA_008080945.1 Gammaproteobacteria bacterium
AAATGAGAGCCTCTGCACTCCATATGAAAAATTTGAAGCAAGCATTATCGGAGCAGTTAAAGCATAATCATGAGCTAATTCCATATGGCTTTTTTCTAAATTGGTAGTACCAGAAATAAGAGGCAGTTGATAGTTGTTGAGCAATACTTCCTCTAAGCCGGAGGCCTGAGAAAAATCTATAATTGCTGCATTCTTAGAGTTTATATCCACTGTACTTGTAATAAATTCTTTATAGTCAATGTATTCGCAGTTATTTTGTTTTGATAATAATGAGGTTAGGGATCTTCCCATGCGGCCATTGATCCCATTGATTAAGAAATAGTGTTTATTCTTTTTCAAATTCTTTGGTAGCTTTGATAAATGAAGACTGAATGGGGTGAGAATCCTCAGAAAAAGATTGCTCTAATTCATCTATTAATTTTAATTGTTCCTTGGTTAGTTTAGCAGGGGTTTCCACCACTACCCTGCAGTGCAAATCGCCTCTAGAAGAATTTCTAACAGATGAAGCTCCTTTTCCTTTAACTACTAGAATCTTGCCTGTCTGGGTATAAGGAGGGACTTTAAGGGAAATTTTTGAATCAATGGTTGGAATAGTAACTGAGCCCCCTTTTATAGCTGTAGTGATTGAAATGGGTGCCTCGCAGTATAGATCCGCTCCATCTCTTTCAAAAATTTTATTATCCAATACATTTATAATCACATACAGATCGCCATTTGGCCCCCCAGCAATGGCATTGCCCTCATTGGCCAATCTAACCTTATCCCCTTGATCGACTCCTGCAGGAATATTAATGGAAAGAGTTTTTTCATCTCGGATAGTACCTTTACCTCTGCAATTCGAACAGAATTCTTCAATAACACTTCCTTCACCTCTGCAAGCTGAACAGGTTTGTTGTATTGAAAAAAATCCTTGCTGCATTCTTATTTGACCAGCTCCATTACAAGTACTGCAAGTTTTAGGGGTTGAACCAGGCTTTGCACCTGACCCATCACAAGGTTTACAGGGATTATCGACAGGCAATTTAACAGTCTTTTTAATACCAAGAATTGCTTGCTTGAGAGTTAAATCAACTCTTATTTGAAGATCTTGTCCACGCCTTTGTCTTCTTGTGGACTGTCTGCCACCAAATACATCGCCAAAAATATCTCCAAAGATATCGCCAAAATTAAAATCTTGAAAACCAGCTCCTCCCCCCATTCCTTGGACTCCTGCATGACCGAATTGATCATAAGTAGATTTTTTCTCAGGATCGGAGAGAATTTCATAAGCCTCTGCGGCCTCTTTAAATTTTTCAGCTGCGCTTTGATCATCAGGATTTCTATCCGGATGATATTTCATGGCAAGCTTTTTAAATGCTTTCTTTAGTTCTTGAGCTGAGGCATTTCTAGAAACGCCTAACACCTCATAGTAATCTCGCTTGGACATTACTAAGACTTATCTTCTTCTTCTTTAACCTCTTCGTACTCAGCTTCAACTGTATTGTCATCAGAACTGTTGGAAGGATCAGCAGATGGATCTCCAGCATCAGCGCCTTCCGGAGCTGAATAAAGCTTTTGCGCCAATGGAGTTAATGTCTCATTTAATGCTTTGGTAGCATCTTCGATTTTTGATAAATCTTCTGATTTAACGGCTTCCTCTAGTGACTTAACAGACTCTTCCACAGAGGATTTTTCTTCATCACTAAGTTTATCGCCAGCCTCATTAATAGATTTTCTTGTAGCATGAATTAGCATATCAGCATTATTCTTTGCCTGGACCAAACCTTCAAATTTCTTATCTTCTTCAGCATTAGCTTCAGCATCTTTAATCATTTTCTCAATATCTTCATCAGAAAGACCGCTAGATGCTTTAATTACAATTGACTGTTCTTTACCTGTATTTTTGTCCTTTGCTGAAACATTTAAAATACCATTGGCATCTAAATCAAAAGATACCTCGATTTGTGGCATTCCTCTCTGTGCAGGCGGAATATCCTCTAAATTAAACTGACCCAGAGACTTGTTCTGAGCTGCTTGCTTCCTTTCTCCCTGAATAACATGCACAGTAACAGCAGTTTGATTGTCTTCAGCAGTTGAGAAAACTTGAGATTTCTGAGTTGGAATGGTGGTGTTTTTTTCAATTAGAGGTGTCGCAACTCCACCTAGCGTCTCAATTCCAAGGGTTAATGGAGTAACATCAAGTAAAAGAACGTCTTTTGTCTCTCCTGACAATACTGATCCTTGTATAGCAGCTCCAACTGCCACAGCTTCGTCAGGGTTTAGGTCTTTTCTAGGTTCTTTATTAAAGAAAGCTTTTACCTTGGACTGCACTAGTGGCATCCTTGTCTGCCCACCAACTAGCAACACTTCGTTGATGTCTCCTATGGAAAGTTTTGCATCTTCTAGAGCTAACTTCACAGGAGCAAGACTGCGTTCCACAAGATCTTCCACCAAAGATTCTAATTTAGCTCTGGTTACTTTATGAACGAAGTGCTTGGGTCCTGAAGCATCCGCAGTTATATAGGGGAGGTTTACCTCTGTTTGTTCGCTGGATGACAATTCAATTTTTGCTTTTTCAGCAGCCTCTTTAAGTCTCTGTAAAGCAAGGGGGTCAGACTTGAGGTCGAAACCAGATTCATTTTTAAATTCATCTACAAAATAATCAATTAACTTAAGATCAAAGTCTTCTCCACCCAAGAAAGTATCTCCATTGGTAGCAAGCACTTCAAATTGATGTTCACCATCCACTTCTGATATTTCTATGATGGAAATATCAAACGTACCTCCTCCGAGATCATATACAGCTACAACAGAATCACCTTTGTGTTTATCTAAACCGTAAGCGAGAGCAGCTGCAGTAGGCTCATTAATGATCCGTTTTACTTCTAATCCAGCAATTTTGCCAGCATCTTTAGTGGCTTGTCTTTGGGAATCATTAAAATAAGCTGGGACAGTAATAACGGCTTCTTTAACCTCTTGACCAAGATAATTCTCTGCAGTTTTTTTAAGCTTTTTAAGAATTTCAGCAGAGATTTGAGGTGGAGCAAGTTTCTTATCATCTACTTCAACCCAAGCATCGCCGTTATCAGCTTTGATAATTTTATAAGGAACCATTTCCATATCTTTTTTAACAACATCATCTTCAAACCTTCTGCCAATGAGTCTTTTAATGGCGTGAAGAGTCTTCTGTGGGTTTGTTACAGCTTGTCTTTTTGCAGGAGTTCCTACTAATACTTCGCTGCTGTCTGTGTATGCAATAACAGACGGGGTAGTTCTTCCACCTTCTGCATTTTCTATAACTTTGGGTTGGCCACCTTCTATAACGGCTAGACAACTGTTAGTTGTGCCTAAATCTATTCCAATAATCTTTGACATAATATTTACCTAGTTTTTAACAACGACCACTCTGGCTGGTCTGATTACTCTATCGTTAATCTCCCAACCCCGTTGAAGCACATCCATGACATCATCATCAACTAAATCTTTGTTTGCGATGACTGATACAGCTTCATGCATTAGAGGATCAAATTTATCTTCTACAGGGTTTATGGGTCTAATTCCAAATTTATCAAGGACATTTTCAAAAGACTTTAAAGTCAGCTCTATGCCCTCTTTATCAGATTGATTGGAGGAAGAAAAACTTTTAAGCGCTTGCTCTAAGTTATCTATAACAGGAAGAAGCTCTCCGATAAAATTGATTAAGCCAAATTTATGAGCTTTTTCAATTTCAACCACATGCCTTTTATGCATGTTTTCGATCTCAGCACTTAGGCGTAAGCATTTATCTTCTAACTGTTTAGTAACTTCATCAATGGAGCTCTCAGGTTCGTCTTTAACAACAGATTCTTCCTGAGATTCAAGCTCCAAATCTTGCTTTTCAGCATTATCAATAGATTTTTTATCTTTGGATTTCCCCATAAATTATCCTTTTCTAAGATATGGGGTGTAAATTTCTTAGTTCAAGGTTTTTAAATTAAGTTTTTTTTGGCTTTACGTACAAAACCATAGAGTGATCAACTAGCTCATAACCATGAGCTTTAGCAATTTCTTCTTGCCTCTTTTCGATCATTTCATCATGAAATTCAATAACTTTACCTGATTCAAGACAGACCATGTGGTCATGATGATCATCTGGCATGATTTCATATATCGCTCTACCCTCTTCAAAATTATGCCGCATGATCATGCCAGCAGATTCAAATTGTGTGAGCACCCTGTAAACAGTTGCCAGCCCAACATCTTCTCCTGCTTTTATGAGCTCTTTGTAAATATCTTCTGCGCTTAAATGATCATCTTTATGCTGCTCAAGAACCTCTAGAATTCTTATCCTAGGCAACGTTGCCTTTAAACCAGCCTTTTTTAGCTCAATATTTTCTTTACTCATGCAAGTATATTTTTATTTAATCTAATAGTAAGTATAATCAAATCCGTCTATGAAACAATTCATCCTTATTCCTCTGAGTATAGCTTTATTTGCCTGCTCTGCTTTTGAGCCTTATAAAGTTCCAATCCCGCAGGGAAATATTATTGAGGATGAAGAAATAGCCAAACTTCAAAAGGGACTATCTAAAGAACAAGTCCAATACGTCTTAGGGACTCCCCTCACCAATAGCCCGTTTCACAGTCAAAACTGGTACTACTTCTATTCGGTAAAGATTGGTGACAATATTATTACCGAAAGAAAGCTTGCATTAAATTTTGATGATAATGAAAAGTTGCAAGACTGGGTTCTAGAAGATATGGCTACTGAATAGCATTTTTCTTTCTTCTCTCTTTTGGGTCTTGAAATAGGTCTCGTAAAATCTCAACTCTATCATTGGGACTTAATCTATAGTGTTCTGGTTTTGGTAAATACTTCCCGTCGAGGAGCTCTCCATTTACTCCAATAAAATACTTCGAATCAAGAGAATCTAGAAGTACACAAATATCGCTTTGCTGCAAGAGCTCTTGAGCAGTTGCTCGGTTTGATACCTCTATCTCCCGAAAAACTTTCAGATTTGGATGTTGAATAGAAAAAAATACTCTCACTTCAAATACTCTTCAAATGCTGAAATAAATTTAGATGAAAAAAGACTTACTGTGGTTTCATTTACGATTGCTCGTAATAATATTGACGCTGATAACTCCACATCAAGCGAGGCTTTTGTTAATTTTGAGTCGATCGGTGCAATGATCCATTTGGCATTAAATGCTTTAAATGGTCCATCAACTTGATCGATGGTAATAGTATCTTCGCTTAGAGTATTTTCAGATGTAATAGAGTATCTCTTTGAGAAGATTTCAAAGGACAGTAATCCAACCATCTTATTTTCATCCTTTGAAATTAAACGAGAGTCCAAGCACCCCGGTAAAAAATATTTATAGTTTGAAAAATCAGCAATACTTTGAAACACCTTTTCTGCATCAGCATGGATAATGTGCTGAAAAGAAAATTTTTGCATTAACTAAACAAACTGAAATACAAAGACTGCAAACACCAAGACCGGTGATACAAAGCGGATAAAAAATTGCCACAGCTTAAATAGGAAATCTGAGCCTCCTAGCTCTGATTTAGCAATAGCAGGGTTCAGTCTCCAGCCAGCATAAATAGCAACAAAGAGTCCTCCTAGCGGGAGTAAAAACTGATTTGCAAGCAAGTCCATGGAATCTAAAAAGTTTCTTGAACCAATAAAAGTTAACTCACTCCATACATTAAAGCTTAATAAACTTCCCAAGCCTATAAACCATGCAACTCCTGATAGTAAGGATGAGGCAATGGGTCTTGCCAGAATATTCTTTTCAGATAAATAGGCAACACTGGGCTCTAAAAGGGATATAGAACTACTTAAAGCTGCGATAGATAAAAGTAAAAAAAACAATCCCCCAACGAGATTGCCAAGAGGCAGATCGGCAAAAATAGATAAAAGGCTGATAAAAACTAAGCCTGGACCACTGTTAGGCTCAACTCCATAGGCAAAAATAATTGGGAAAATAGCTAGACCAGCCAGCATAGCTATTAAAGTATCAAGGCCTGCAACAATGCCTGAAGATTCATAAATATCTTGATCTGCTGACATGTATGCTCCGTAACACATAATTGCTCCCATGCCCAAGCTCAAACTAAAGAATGCCTGCCCCATAGCGCTTAAAAAAGTATTAGCAGTAACCGCAGAAAAGTCTGGGGTAAATAAAAAATTTAATGCTTGAGAAAAATTACCATTAATAAAAGCATTGATTACCATAACGATCATAAGGATAAATAGCATTGGCATGAGAAGTTTTACCATTCTTTCAATCCCAGAAATCACTCCTGCTGCAATGATCCATGCAGTAATGACAATAAACACACTATGCCAAAAAAGTAGCTGCAATGGAGATGAGGTAACTTCTTGGAATTTTGCTAAAGAATCAATCTCTCCCTCAAGTCCAAGTGATATAAAAATATAGTTCAAACAAATGCCAGCCAAAACACTATAGAAGCTCAAAATAACAATACCAGCAATGAGTCCTCCCCATCCGATTGCTTGCCAGCTAGAAGAATTATTAGATTCCATGGCAGCAGCTTTCATTGTTGAGACTGGGCTTCCTCGGTATCTTTTACCCAGCATAATTTCTGAGATCATGATAGGTAATCCAATAATCAAAATACATCCCAGGTAAATTAAGACAAAGGCTCCCCCACCATTAGTTCCAGCTTTATAAGGAAAACCCCAAATATTTCCTAAACCAACAGCTGAACCTGCTGCAGCTAGGATAAAAGTCCATTTTCCAACCCAAGTTAAAGTTTCTCTATTCATATTAATAAGGATTTAGTACAAGCGTTCCGGAAATAAGAATACATATTGTAAGCACATAAGTAGCAATCTCCCTAGCCTTTTTATATTTAGGGTTTTCCTCTAAATAGGAGCTCATGCATCGTTTTTCATACCACCAAATGATATTAAGGAGACTTGCTAAAATTATATGGGCTAAAAAAATATTGGATATGAAGATAGCTAAAAGAGCAAAAAAAGAAATCAGAATGCCTACTGTTGGATTGCTGTTCTGCCAGCTCCACGACATTCCCCCTAAGAATGCACAAATAATAGCAATCAGTCCCATTAAAAAATCAGCTGCGCTCAAAACATCCAAAGAAATTACCCAAGGTAATGCAGTAATGCCTATGCATGCAGCAAGCGCAAAATATATAAGATTAGTTTGATTCATAAAACTAGCGTAGATGGTAATATAAATTTATGGGTAAAGCTAAATCAGACAATACGATTGCTTTAAATAAAATTGCAAAAAGAAACTATTTTCTTGATGAAACCTTTCAAGCAGGAATGGTACTAAAAGGCTGGGAAGTCAAAAGTTTAAGACTGGGAAAAGTAGATATAAAAGATAGCTATATTAATTTTAAAAATAATGAGGCTTTTGTTATTGGGATGAAGATTGATCCACCTCCGTCTCTCGATATAGATAAAGAAAAATCGCTAAGAACAAAAAAACTACTCCTTCACAGAAAAGAATTGCAGCAAATTAAAGCTAAAATTGAGCAAAAGGGATTAACCTGCATCTTAACAAAGGTTTTTGTTAGCTCTAATTTAATAAAGTGTGAAATTGCTGTAGGCAGAGGTAAAAAGCAGCACGATCAGAGAGAAACTATCAAACAAAGAGATTGGTCTAGGCAAAAAGACAGACTCTTAAAAAATTCTCATAAATAACTTTTTTCTATATAATGCGTTTCCCTTTGGGGGCGTATTGGGTTCGACATTTGAATTGGAAACCTAACCGCATGCCAAGATTGAGATAATTCTTGTAAATCAATATCTCAAAAATTTAGTTGCAGATAACAACTACGCTTTAGCCGCTTAATTGGCTAACCGATACAAGGATGGTCCATGGTCCAAAGTATTGGTCGCTTACATGGACTGGCAGACTCTTTTTGCCTAAAAAAGAGACTGTAAGATTATTAACTTAGGCTAACCTGAATCGCCCTGCTCCTCGGGCCGTGATGGTAACTTTTAAAGAGAGAGCTAAGCATGTAGAAGTGAAGCGGAAAATCGGATGGACGCGGGTTCAATTCCCGCCGCCTCCACCATTAAAAAAGCAATGTAAAAATGTAGACATTGCTGGTTAAGATAATTAAACTACCGCAACTAAATATGGCTAATTCTAAACAATCAATTAAAAGAGCTAAGCAAAACGATGCACGTTATGTGCTTAAGCATGCACAAAGATCTAAAGCCCGAACTGCAGTAAAAGCAGTCAAGTACGCTGTATCTGCAAAAGATGCTGACACTGCTAAGACTGCCCTAGCTCATGCTGAAAAAGTTCTTGATTCGACTGCTTCAAAAAAAGTTATTCATAAGAATAAAGCAGCGAGGCTAAAAAGCAGGCTTAATAAAGCTGTTAAAGCCCTAAATTCTTAATTAAAAGAACTATAAACCTTTTCAAGGAGCTCTTTAACTCCTTCTGTAGTTATGGCTGAAATTAAGTGAAGACCCTTTAATGAAATTGGTTTAACCCTTTTAGTAAATTCTTTCATTAAAACATCAGGCTCACTTATAACATCACTTTTATTGATCGCTACAAATAGATTCTTTTCCAGTAAAGTAGAATCATATTTCTTGAGCTCACCCATCAGAGATTCAAATTGTTGTATTAAAGACATTTCAGGATTAATAGGATCCAATAAGAAAAGGAGGGATTTAGTTCTAGAAATATGCTTTAAGAATCGCAAGCCTAAACCTAGTCCATCTGAAGCACCTTCAATGATTCCAGGAATATCTGCAATCACCATAGTGCCATATCCCATTTTAACTGTTCCAAGATTCGGGCGAAGAGTGGTAAAAGGATAGTCACCAATTTTTGGCCTGGCAGCAGAAACTGAACTTAAGAAAGTAGATTTTCCTGCATTTGGAAAACCTACTAAGCCCACATCTGCAAGAGATTGTAATTCAAGCTTGATAAATAGCTGCTCCCCATCTTCGCCCTTGGTAATTTTCCTTGGAGCTTGATTGGTGCTAGATTTAAATCTTGTGTTACCTAAGCCGCCTTCTCCGCCTTTTGCCAAGGTGTATTGCTTATCCGGCTCACTACAATCTTGAATAAGGTTATTGGTAGCTTGATCCAGCACCATAGTTCCAGCTGGCACCTTTAAAATTAAATCTGTTCCGTCCGCTCCAGTCCTATTCTTGCCTGCACCTGGCCTACCGTTTTGGGCTTGAATAACTTTTTTATGATGGAAATCAGTGAGAGTATTAATACTGGCATCGACTTGAAAAACTATATTACCTCCACGACCTCCATCTCCACCATCGGGTCCTCCTCGAGGAATATATTTTTCTCTTCTAAAACTAAGACAGCCTGAACCACCGTTTCCAGCTCTGAGTTCTATCAGAGCCTCGTCGATGTAGTTCATTTTAAGAGGATAAAACGTTTACTGTTTTTCTTTGATTGGGACCTTTATAAGTAAAGCTTACAACGCCATCAATTTTAGCAAAAAGCGTATGATCTTTTCCCATACCAACATTTTCACCCGGATGAGCATTGGTGCCGCGCTGACGAATAAGAATTTCACCAGCTTTTACAACCTGACCACCAAATCTTTTGACACCCAATCTCTTGGATTGAGAATCTCTTCCGTTCCTACTTGATCCACCAGCTTTCTTATGTGCCATGTTATTTCCCTACCGAAATTTCTGTTACCTGAACTTTGTGAAATCTTTGACGATGTCCTTGAGTTCTCATGCTGTGCTTTCTTCGACGAAATCGCAAAATAGTCAACTTGTTGCCCTTGGTCTCTTCTACTACCTTGGCTTTAACGCTAGCTTTTTCAACGAGAGGTTGACCAATAGAGACATTATCACCATCTGAGACAAGCAAAACTTCTTCAAAGACGACTTCATCGCCTGCATTTTTATCTAGCAATTCAACCTCAAAAGTTTGATCTAATTCAACCTTGTGTTGTTTGCCACCTGTTTTGATTACCGCGTACATAGTATTAAGAATTTGTGGGTGAGAAATATACGCTTATATCATTAATTTATCAATACTTATGTATAATTTCAGCTTCTTAAAATGGATACATTCTTTTCTGCAAAATCACATAATGAACTATCAAAAGTTTCTTCTTTGTTAAAAAAAGATGTTTCGACTGAACCTATCATTAAAAGTCTGTACGAGTATATTTTTGAACGTGATGGAAAAAAGCTCAGGCCACTGGTAAACCTAATCTTTAGCAGAGGATCTGGAAGTAATAAACGGATTAATTTAGCGACAATCATTGAGTTATTGCATGTAGCCACTCTGGTTCATGATGATGTTGTTGATAAAGCAAAGATCAGGAGAGGAAAGAAAGCAGTTAACACAGTCTGGACAAACTCTCATAGCGTTTTAATTGGAGATTACATTTACTCCAAAGCATTTATCAAAATGGTTGAACTTCAAAGATTGGATATATTGGAAGAACTCTCGAATGCTACCAATGACATTGCGAAAGGAGAGTTATTGCAACTCACCTTATTTAACAAAGAAAAACCTATTACCAAAAATAAATGTCTTGAAATTGCTTATTTTAAGACTGGAAGACTTTTTGAGGCAGCATCTGTTACAGGAGCTATGATGCATGCCCACAATTATCAACAATTAAATCTTGCTCGGTCTTTCGGTAAAAACATAGGAATAGCTTTTCAGATAAAAGATGATTTGCTTGATTTCGATTTAAGCAGTGCATCGGGTAAAGAAAAATTTAAAGATTTTTCAGAAGGTAAGTATACTCTTCCCCTGATCCTTGCCCTCTCAGGTTTAAGTGGTGCGAGTAAAAAGCTTATTGATGGTAAATTTGGACAAAAGTTAACTAAATCCCAAAAGGAAGATATTTATTCAGTTATGTATTCTACAAATGCTATTCAAAAATGTGAAAATATCCTTGCCCAATATATTGAATTAGCTCAACAAGCAGTCAAACAATTGCAGAAAAATATGGATTGTAATGATTTGAATGAATTAATAGGCTATTCTTCTATTAGATCTTTATGACTTTTACACCTAAAGAAGCGTATACAAAAGCTGAGCTCGTATCTTGTGCTCAAGGAGAATTATTTGGTCCTGGAGCTGGAAGACTGCCATCAGATCAAATGCTTATGTTCGATAGAATTTTATCTATTTCTAAGAATGATGATGGATCCAACAAAGGACAAATGATTGCTGAGTTAGATATAAACCCAGAACTATGGTTTTTTGATTGTCATTTTAAAACTGATCCTGTTATGCCTGGATGCTTAGGCTTGGATGCGATGTGGCAATTAGTAGGCTTTTATTTGTGCTGGTTGCAACTTCCTGGTAAAGGCAGAGCTTTGGGAGCTGATAAGGTTAAGTTTTTTGGTCAAGTATTACCAGATGCTAAGATAGTCCGTTACGAAATAAAAATGCGAAGAGTGATAAATAGGGGTAAATTGGTAATGGGAATTGGCAATGGTGATATGTTTGTTGATGATAGACATGTATACAGTGCCGAAAATCTCAGAGTTGGATTGTTCGAAGATACCAGCGAGTTCTAATGAAAAAAGCAGTTATTACAGGAATGGGGGCAATATCCTGTATTGGTAATTCTCTTCAAGAAATCACCCAAAATTTAAAAGATGGCAAATCTGGAATTGTGAGGAATACTTCTTATGATGAGCTGGGTATGAGAAGTTTAATTTCAGGATCAATTGAAATATCTCTAGAAGATTTAATAGATAGAAAACTGCTGAGGTTTATGTCAAATGCAGCTGCCTATGCATTCTTGGCAACCAAGGATGCTCTAGATCAAGCTGGGCTCAATGAGGAAGATATTCAAACACCTGCTGTTGGTGTCATAGCAGGCTCAGGAGGCGCATCACCAGTAGCGCAGCTTGCGGCTGCAGACACTGCAAGAGAAAGAGGCGCCAAAAGAATTGGCCCATATGCGGTAACAAAAACTATGGGCTCTACAGTCTCTGCATGCCTTGGAACCGCTTTAAAGACAAAGGGAGTTAATTACTCCATCACATCTGCATGCTCAACCAGCGCTCATTGTCTGGGTCAAGCAGCAGAATTGATTCAGGAGGGTAAACAAGACATCATCATTGCTGGCGGCGGAGAAGATGAGCATTGGACTCTTTCTACCTTATTTGATGCTATGGGAGCATTATCTTCCAACTTTAATGACACGCCGCATCTTGCTTCAAGACCATTTGATCAAAATAGAGATGGTTTTGTCATTTCAGGTGGTGCTGGCATTCTCATCGTTGAGGAAGAAGAGCATGCCAAAAAAAGAGGTGCTAATATTCTTGCTGAAATTTCAGGGTATTCTGCTAATTCAGATGGTTTTGATATGGTCTCGCCTTCTGGAGAAGGAGCCGAAAGATGTATGCAAGCTGCACTTAAGCAACATGGAAAGAATGTTGATTATATAAATGCCCATGGGACAAGCACACCAGTAGGAGACGTGGCAGAGCTAAATGCAATTCATAAGGTCTTCAAAGAAGATTCTCCTCTTATCTCATCCACCAAATCAATGACTGGGCATTCTTTGGGTGCAACAGGAGCACAAGAGGTTATCTATTCTCTCCTTATGATGCAAAATAAATTTGTAGCCCCATCCATTAATATTGAAGATGAGATTGAAGAAGGAAAGAGCTTAAGAATAGTAAAAGAAACAATGGATGCTGATATTTCTTCTTTTATGAGCAATTCATTTGGATTTGGCGGCACTAATGCAAGCCTTATCCTGCAAAGATACTAATCCTTTTTCCAGGGGTAACAACTTGGTAAATCTGAGCTAACTTTTCCAGGAAATTCTGGGGATCTTTTTTCTAAAAAAGAATTAACCCCTTCTAATGCATCTGCAGATTGTGCTCTCTCGTTTATGATTATCGATTCCAGTTCATGAGATTGAACTGGATCATTATCACCTAAACCGCTCCAAATAAGCTGTCTAGACATGGCTATTGAAACTGGAGCAGATTTAGCTACCAATGTTTCAGTAAAATCTATTACCTGTTCAATAAAATTCTGCTCTTCAAAGATATAAGAAATAAGGTTAATACTCAATGCCTCCTCTGCTGTGATTATTTTTCCTGAGTAGCATAGCTCTAACGCTTTTGACACCCCCACTATCTTTGGAAGAAACCAACTGCTGCAGGCATCATTTACGATCCCCCTATTGAGAAAAACAAAGCCAAATTTTGCATTGTGTGTCGCAATCCTTATATCAGCAGGTAATTGCATAGTGGCTCCAACACCCACAGCAGGGCCGTTGCAAGCAACAATGATGGGTTTTAAGAAACTATACATTCTTAAAGTTAGGACTCCCCCAAAATCTTTGGATTCGCTAGAAACTTTATTCTTATCGGTTCCTCTGAATGCATCTACACCTGTGGAAAGATCTGCTCCGGCACAAAAAGCCCTGCCATTACCAGTAATAATTACTGCATGAATTGAATCATCCTTTTCAAGCTCATCCAGCATCGAAATGATGATATCTCCCATTTTCTTGGTAAAGGCATTGAGCTTATCTGGTCTGTTTAATCTAATTAGACCAATGGAATTTCTTTTTTCTAGGAGTACTGGATCTTCTTTATCAGAACGGGATGTCATCTTCGCTGTATTGAGGTTCTTGATTAACATCCTCTGCTGGAGTACTGGGACTTTGAGAAGCTCCCCCACTGCCATCAGAGTTTCTAGAATCAAGCATAGTAAGGTCGTTACCTACTATCTCCGTAGTATACCTATCGGCACCCGACTGATCTTGCCATTTCCTAGTTTGGAGCTTGCCTTCAACGTATACTTTTGAGCCCTTATCTAAATATTGCTCAGCAATTTCAGCTAATTTTCCAAAATAAACAACCCTATGCCATTCTGTCTTTTCTTTTTGCTCACCTGTTTCCTTGTCTTTCCATGAATCTGATGTTGCTACAGAAAGATTTGCTACCGCCATATTCGTTTGGGTATAACGCATTTCTGGTTTTTGACCTAAATTCCCTACTAATATTACTTTGTTAATGCCTCTGCTCATAAAAACCTCTTATAATTCCTTAGTTTAACCTGATTTATTTTTCCAGCGAAGACTTACTTTAATTAAATGACAAAAATATCTGTAAAAGGCGCAAGAACGCATAATCTTAAGAATATTTCTGTTGATATACCAAGAAACAAATTGGTTGTAATAACTGGTCTATCAGGTTCAGGTAAATCTTCGCTCGCCTTCGATACAATTTATGCAGAAGGACAAAGAAGATACGTAGAGTCTCTATCAGCTTATGCAAGACAATTCTTGTCACTCATGGAAAAACCTGATGTCGATCAAATTGAAGGTTTGTCGCCAGCCATATCTATTGAACAAAAATCTACTTCCCATAACCCAAGATCAACAGTAGGCACGGTTACTGAAATTTATGATTATCTGAGACTTCTTTATGCCAGAATTGGCTCTCCAAAATGCCCTACTCATAATGAAATACTCGCAGCTAAAACAGTTTCACAAATTTGTGAAGATGTTATGCAACTCGAAATAGGTTCTAAAATCATGATCCTCGCGCCTTTGGTGAGAGAAAAGAAAGGTGAGCACATCGGTATATTTGAGGAACTAAAAAAAGAGGGTTTTCTTAGAGTTATTGTCGATGATATTACTTATCCAATTGAAGAATTTCCTTTATTAGATAAGCAAAAAAAACATAACATCTCAGTTGTAGTAGATAGATTAGTCATCAAGAATACCGATGAAAATATACAGCGATTGGCTGACTCTATTGAAACAACCGCCAAATTAAGTAACGGCTTAATAGACATAAAAATATTAGATGCAGAAGAAAAAACTCTAAGTTTTTCCACTAACTTTGCCTGCTCCCAATGTGGATATTCTATTGCTGAGCTAGAGCCAAGAATGTTTTCCTTTAATAACCCCGTAGGTGCGTGCAATAAGTGTGATGGACTTGGGGTCATTCAATATTTTGATCAAGAAAAGATGGTCCAAGAGCCAGATATGTCTATTAATGAGGGAGCTATTAAGGGCTGGAATAAGAGAAATAGATTTTACTACCATCAGCTAAAGTGCCTTGCAAATCATTATGGGTTTTCTTTAGAAACAAAATGGTCAGATTTATCACCAGAAATTCAAAATACTATCCTCTTTGGTTCAAAAGATACTATTGATTTCTCAAAAAGATTTTCAAGCGGTAGCAGATTTGTAAGAAAGCATAGGTTCGAGGGAGTAATTCCAAATACAGATCGAAGATATCGAGAGTCAGATTCAGATTACATCAAAACTGAACTTGCAAAGATGCTTTCAGAAAGTAGTTGTGATGAATGCGAAGGCTCAAGACTCAATCAAGCCTCCAGGAATGTGCTGATCAACGATGTACCTATCTACTCAATAGTCAGCTTAAAGATCACGGATGCTCTTAGCTTTATTCAGAATATTAAACTCAAAGGATCGGATCTTAAGATTGCTGAGAAAATACTGAAAGAAATAAATGATAGATTATCTTTTTTATTGGATGTTGGACTGAACTACCTCACCCTTGATAGGAGTGCTGAGTCGCTTTCAGGAGGGGAATCTCAGAGAATAAGGCTTGCTAGTCAAATTGGTTCTGGGCTCGTTGGGGTAACATACGTGTTAGATGAGCCCTCGATAGGCCTGCATCAAAAGGATAATGATCGATTATTAAAAACTCTTAAACATCTCAGAGAACTTGGTAATACAGTATTAGTGGTGGAGCATGATGAAGAGGCTATCAGAAGCGCAGATCATATTATAGATATCGGTCCTGGTGCAGGAATACATGGCGGAAAAATTTGTGCAGAGGGTAAGCTCAAAGAAATTCTCTCATCAAAAGAATCAATTACCGCAGAATATTTAAATGGTAAAAGAAAAATCCCTAGTAACCTCTCCCCTAAGAAACCTGAAAATTTTATTAAAATTTTTGGTGCAGAAGAAAATAATCTTAAGTCTGTAGATGTAGAAATTCCAATTGGTCTCTTTACTTGTATCACTGGGGTATCTGGCTCAGGAAAATCATCGCTTATTAATCAAAGCTTAATGCCAATGGCAGCGTTTCTTTTAAATAAAGCTAAACTCAATAAAAAAATTAAACTACAAAAAATTGAAGGCTTGGAATACCTCGATAAAGTTATCTCTATTGATCAATCACCTATTGGCAGGACTCCGCGATCAAACCCTGCTACCTATACAGGAGTCTTTTCTCCCATTAGAGACTTATTTGCTCACTCTGAGGAAGCCAGAACAAGAGGTTATAAGCCTGGAAGATTTAGCTTCAATGTAAAAGGTGGAAGATGTGAAGCCTGTCAAGGTGATGGAATGATTAAGGTTGAAATGCATTTTCTTGCAGATGTTTATGTAACATGCGATGTTTGTAACAATCAAAGATATAACGATCAAACTCTGGAAGTAAAATACAAAGGTAAAAATATCTCAGAGGTTTTGAATATGACCGTAGAAGATGCCGTGGTGTTCTTCGATGCTATCCCGGCTATCAAAACGAAGCTATCGACTCTTCTTGATGTGGGATTAGGTTACATAACCCTAGGACAATCTGCCACGACCCTTTCGGGTGGTGAAGCACAAAGGGTAAAGCTTGCCAAAGAATTATCTAAAAGAAGTACCGGCAAAACTTTGTATATACTAGATGAGCCAACAACGGGATTGCACTTTTATGATATTGAGCTATTGCTTGGAGTGCTAAAAAGATTATCAGGACAAGGCAATACTGTAGTAGTCATAGAGCATAATCTTGATGTAATAAAATCAAGTGATTGGATAGTTGATCTTGGACCCGATGGTGGTTCCGATGGAGGTGAAGTGGTGGCTTTTGGGCCACCAAAGGCTATTGTAAAGAACAAAAAGTCCTATACAGGAAAATATCTAAAAAAATTACTAGCTAATAGTTAGGCTGCAGAATCTTCTTTGCTTGGTTCTGTATTTTCTTCACCAAGGTCTCTATCAACCCACTCGACATAGGCCATGTCTGCTTTATCACCGTTTCGAAAACCTGCTTTAATAATTCTAAGGTATCCACCGTCTCTATCTTTTGAACGAACTCCAAAGACTGTGAATAGTTTACCCACAGCGGCATCATCTCTTAATTTATTAAACGCGAGCCTTCTGTTGGCAACGCTATCAGTTTTACCAAGAGTAATGAGGGGCTCTAAAAACGATCTAAGTTCTTTTGCTTTAGGTAATGTTGTTTTAATAAGCTCATGCTCTATTAAAGCTAAACTTAAATTCTTAAACAAAGCCTTCCTATGTGAAGAGTTACGATTAAGTTTTCTACCTGATTTTCTATGTCTCATACAATTATCTCAATTACCCAAGCGGAGGCCAGTTATCAAGAACTGTTCCTAATGAAAACCCTCTTGAAGCTAATACATCTTTAATTTCATTGAGAGATTTTTTACCAAGGTTAGGAGTTTTAAGTAAGTCAAATTCAGATCTTTGAATTAAATCCCCAATCAAGAAGATGCTTTCAGCCTTTAAACAATTAGTAGATCTCACTGTTAATTCCAATTCTTCAATAGATCTTAACAATAATGGATCAAAATCATTTTGTTCTTTTTTGGCTTCTTGTTCAGCGATCGCATCAAGATCAACAAAAGCAGCAAGTTGTTGTTGCAAGATAGTAGAGGCATGCTCGATAGCTAATTTTGGATCTAAGGTTCCATCGGTCTCAAGCTCAACAATTAATTTATCAAGGTCTGCCCTTTTTTCAAATCTTGCATTCTCAACACTATAAGCCACTCTTCTAACCGGACTAAAAGATGCGTCTAGTTTAAGAGCTCCAACTTGAACCTCTTCTTCTCTTAGATCGCTAGGCTCATAACCCCTGCCGACCTTAACGGTAGCAGTTAGAGATAATTTAACTTTATCTACTAAGGAAGCTATGTGATGATCAGGATTTGGAAGCTCTACATTTCCAGGCACTTCAAAATTAGCTGCGGAAACCTCAGATGGGCCATCCATATTTAAAGTAATCTCAGCAGAATTGCCCTCAATAATAGAGATAGGCATATCTTTTAGATTGAGAAGTATATCAATGACATCCTCTCTGACACCTTCAATGGTGCTGTATTCATGAGATACTCCATCTATTACTACACTGGTAATAGCTGCTCCAGGCATTGAAGATAATAGAATTCTTCTAAGTGCATTGCCAAGCGTATGACCAAAGCCTCTTTCTAAGGGCTCTAGTGTAATCTTAGAGGTAGTAGGATTTATATCCTCAACCTGTATTTCAGTTGGGACTAGTAAGTCAATGACGGATGTTTGCATATTTTTCTTCCCTAAATAATTATTTTGAATAAAGCTCAACAATAAGATTTTCGTTAATTTCCATGCCTAGATCTGCTCTGTCAGGAACAGACTTAAACACACCTTTTAAATTTGTTTTATCGACTTCTACCCAGTCGCAAGCCTCTCGTTGCTCAGCAAGATCAAGAGCACCCTTAATTCGTAGTTGAGATTTTGATTTTTCTCGAACAGAAATCTCATCCTCAGGTTGAACTTGATAAGATGGTATATTGACTACAGAACCATTAATCATAATGGCCTTGTGCGAAACTAACTGTCTACCTTCAGCCCTGGTAGATGCAAAACCCATTCTGTACACAACATTATCAAGACGTTGCTCTAGGTAGTTTAAAAGGTTTTCACCAGTATTTCCTTTAGCTGAAGCGGCCTTTTTATAATAGTTTCTAAATTGCTTTTCCAGCACGCCATAAATTCTTCTGACTTTCTGCTTTTCTCGAAGCTGTAATCCATAATCAGAGAGCCTGCCTCTTCGTAATCCATGGACGCCAGGTGCTGTGTCCATATTGCACTTAGATTCAACTGCTCTAACACCGCTTTTAAGATAAAGATCGGTTCCCTCTCTTCTTGAAAGCCTTAACGATGGTCCTCTGTATCTAGCCATATTATTTCCCTAAACTCTTCTTTTCTTTGGAGGACGACAACCATTGTGTGGTAATGGAGTGACGTCTGTAATACTTCTAATCTTTAAGCCACAAGCATTGAGTGACCTTATAGCAGATTCTCTGCCTGCCCCAGGACCTTTTACCTTCACATCTAAATGAAGCATGCCAAATTCCTTTGCCATATTTCCAACTCGTTCAGCTGCAACTTGAGCAGCAAACGGCGTACTTTTTCTAGATCCCTTGAATCCTGAACCGCCAGAAGTTCCCCAACAAACTGCATTGCCTTGCTTATCGGTGATAGTGATTATTGTGTTATTAAATGAAGATTGAATATGAGCAATACCTTCTGATATTACTTTTTTTGCTTTCTTCTTTGTTGTAGATTTATTTACTGCCATAAATTACGCTCTCATTGGTTTCTTGGGACCCTTTCTGGTTCTAGCATTATTTTTAGTATTTTGACCACGAACGGGTAATTTTCTTCTATGCCTGATGCCTCTGAAAGAGCCTAAATCCATTAATCTCTTGATATTGGTACTGATTTCCCTTCTAAGATCACCCTCAACAGTAAACTTGCCAACAACAGTTCTAATGTTTTCAAGATCATCTTCAGAAATTTCTGAGACTTTTTTTGTGTAATCAATCTTGAGCTCTTCACAAATTTTTTGGGCAGTAACTCTGCCAATCCCATAAATATGTGTTAAAGCAATTTCAAGATGCTTATTTTCTGGAATATTTACTCCTGCTATCCTTGCCATAAAAATTATCCTTGTTTCTGCTTGTGCTTAGGCTCAGTTTTGCAAATTACATAAAGCGTGCCTTTTCGCCTTACAAGCTTGCAGTTTCTACAAATCTTTTTTACTGATGCTCTTACTTTCATATTATCTTCTATAACTCTTTAAATTTGCTTTCTTTAATAGATTTGAATATTGAGATGACATCATGTGAGATTGAACTTGGGACATGAAATCCATCAATACCACTACAATAATCAATACAGAGGTTCCTCCTAAATAAAATGAAACCCCAGCAAAATTAATTAATGCCAGTGGCAATAAACAAATCAAGGTTAAATAAATGCTCCCAAAAACTGTTAGCCTTGCTAAAACGCTATCTATATATCCAGCAGTTTGTTCGCCTGGTCTAATTCCAGGGATATAGGCACCAGATCTCTTAAGATTGTCTGACACTTCTTTTGTGTTAAAGGTAAGCGCAAGCCAAATAAAACAAAATGAAATAATCAAAGTTGCAAATAAAATAACGTAGAGGGGCTGCCCAGGATTTAGTGCCAATGAAATAGTCTGCAAGAATGATAGCGATTCATTTTGCCCAAACCATGTTGAAAGCGATGCCGGAAAAAGTAAAAAAGTGCTAGCAAAAATAGCTGGGATTACTCCAGCCATATTTACCTTAAACGGCAAATGACTTGCTTGGGCTTGCATCAGCTTGCGACCCTGCTGTCTTTGCGCATAGTTCACTGTAATACGTCTTTGGCCTCTTTCAATGTAAACAACGATAGCTATTAGTACCATTGCCAAGACACCTATGCTTAAAAGTAAAAGAATATTTAGATCTCCCTGCCTGGCTTGTTCAAGTGCTTGACCAATGGCGCCTGGTATTCCAGTGAGAATGCTTGTAGCAATGATAATAGAGATACCATTTCCAATACCTCTTTCAGAAACTTGTTCTCCAAGCCACATTAAAAAAACAGTTCCTGCGACAACACTGACAACCGCAGTCACGAAAAATGATGGGCCGGGTTGATAAGCTAGTCCGCTTGAGCTAAGTGTAGCTGCGAGGGCAGAAGCTTGAATAAGTGCCAAGAATACGGTGCCGTATCTAGTATATTGTGTGATTGCATTTCTTCCAGCTTGTCCATCTTTCTTCAATTCTTGCAGATAAGGAATTGCATTACTGAAAAGCTGCATGATAATTGCTGATGAAATATAAGGAACAACGTTAAGAGCAAATATACTCATTCTCTCAAGCGCTCCTCCAGAAAATAAGTTAAAGAGTTCTAAAATAGTTCCTTGGTTTTGATCGAATAAGGATGCAAGTCTATCTGGATCAATACCAGGAATTGGTATATGTGTACCAACACGATAGATAATGATAGCCATGAAAACAAATCTAAGTCTTCGCCAAAGATCGCTCATGCCCTTATTCTCAGCCATTATTAATTAACTTTGCCTCCAGCCTTCTCTATGGAAGCCTTAGCTCCTTTAGAAACTTTTATTCCCTCTACACTGATAGCTTTAGTTAGCTCAAATTCTCCAAAGATTTTTACTTTTTCAACAGACTTACCAATAACTTTATGCTCTCTAAGAGTTTCCATACTTACTGAGTCTAAGTGGGCAACATCTCTTAGATTGAGTTGTTTAAGGGCATTATTTACTCTAGATGAAAAACCAAACTTTGGAAGTCTTTGCTGGAGAGGCATTTGCCCTCCCTCAAATCCACGAGCAACACTACCACCAGACCTTGATTTTTGGCCCTTATGACCTCTACCAGCTGTTTTACCTAAGCCAGAGCCTATACCTCTGCCTACACGTTTTCTATTTTTAGCTGTGCCTTTGCTAGTTAAATTATTCAGACTAACCATTTTATCCTTCTACAATTTCTACCATGTCTCTGATCTTATTAACCATTCCTCTCACGGATGGAGTATCCTTCAGAGTAACTGTTTGATGCAGCCTTCTGAAACCTAGGCCTTTAACGCATAACTTATGCTTCTCAATCCTGCCTATAGGACTTTTAATCAGTTTAATTTTTAGTTCTTTATCAGCCATTAGATTTCCTCTAATTTCTTGCCACGCCTGTTAGCAACATCTGCTGGAGATTCCATAGACTTTAAAGCGCTAACTGTTGCTCTTACGACATTCACTGGATTTGTTGAGCCATAACACTTCGCGAGAACATTTTGGACACCAACAAGTTCTAAAACTGCCCTCATTGCTCCGCCCGCAATGACACCGGTTCCTTCAGCAGCTGGTTGCATGTAAACATTAGCAGAGCCATGCTTAGCACTCACTGGGTACCAGAGAGTATTCCCATTTAAACTAACATCTACCATGTTTCTTCGGGCATTTTCCATTGCCTTTTGAATGGCAATTGGAACTTCCTTGGCTTTTCCGCGACCAAATCCAACCCTACCTTTTCCATCGCCTACAACAGTTAATGCTGTGAATCCAAAAATTCTTCCACCTTTAACTACTTTGGCAACTCGATTTACTTGAACTAGCTTTTCTTCTAGAACGTCTTGTTGTAACTCGACTACTTCACTCATTTAAAACTCCAATCCAGCTTCTCTAGCAGACTCAGCAAGCGCTTTAACCTTGCCATGATATCTATATCCTGATCTATCAAATACTACTGTGCTAACTCCAGCTGAGAGCGCTCTTTCAGCAATTCGCTTACCAACCTCTTTTGCAGCATCAATATTGCTGTGTTCTGCCTTCATATCTTTTTCATTTGTGGAAGCAGAAGCAATAACTTGGCTTCCCCTAGCATCAAAAAGTTGTGCATAGATGTTCTTTGATGATTTAAACAACGTTAGCCTTGGCTTAGTTTGTTGAGCAATCCTTTTTCTTGTTTTTGCAGCTCTTCTTAGCCTTGAATTAGTAGTTATCAATTTAATTAACCTCCAGCCTTCTTAGCTTCTTTTCTCTTAACATATTCATCTGAATACCTGACTCCCTTACCTTTATATGGCTCTGGAGGCCTAAAACTTCTTATCTCAGCGGCAACTTGACCAAGAACTTGTTTGTTAAAGCTTCTAAGAATAATTTCAGTTTGACTGGGTATTTCAACTTCTACTTCATTGGGAAGCTCGTAAACAACTGGATGAGAAAATCCTAAAGTAAGCTCAAGAGATTTACCTGAAGCCTTGGCTCTGTATCCAACACCTCTAAGCTCAAGTTTTTTTTCAAAACCCTGTGAGACGCCAATGATCATATTATTTACTAGTGCTCTCGTAGTGCCTGCCAAGGCAGTAGATTCTTTTGATGCCTCATCATAAGCAACAGTGAGCTCTTGGTCTGACTGGTTCACGGAAACTGAATTTGGAATAACAAATTCCAGCTCTCCCTTGGAACCATTAACCTTAATGATGCTCTCCTGCAATGATATGGTTACACCGTCTGGTATATTAATAGGGTTTTTAGCTACTCTAGACATAAATTAAAAAACCTCGCAAAGGATTTCGCCTCCAATATTTTGTTTTTTAGCTTGTTTATCAGTCATTAAGCCTTGGCTGGTAGACAAGACATAAACACCAAGGCCATTTTTGACAGCATCTAAGCCTTGTGCACCTGAATATCTTCTAAGGCTGGGCTTACTAATTCTTTTAAGCTCTCTAATGGCAGGAACAGAATCGTTATACTTTAAGGAGATCTGGATGTAATCCTTATCTTCTTCGGTCTTTCTTTCAACAGATTTTAAATACCCCTCATTAACTAATAAGGTAACAAGCTCAAACCTAAGTTTAGAAAAAGGCGAATCAATAGTTTTCTTGCCTCTTAGAAGGCCGTTCCTAATTCTTGTAAGACAATCTGAAATGGGATCTTGATAACTCATAATATTTTTACCAACTTGATTTCACTAAACCAGGAATCTCTCCACGCATAGCAGATTCTCTG
Organism: Gammaproteobacteria bacterium; assembly: GCA_008080945.1. Lineage (GTDB taxonomy): Bacteria > Pseudomonadota > Gammaproteobacteria > Magnimaribacterales > D2472 > VMDH01. The sequence continues at coordinate 23,529 of VMDH01000068.1, forward strand.
AGTTTTATTCGACTAAGTCCAAATTTTCTATAGACTGCATGAGGCCTACCTGTCAGCGAACAACGTCTTGTTTGTCTAGTGGGGCTAGCATTTCTGGGCAGTTTTTGAATCTCTGCAAAAGCAGCCATGCGCTCCTCGTAACTTGCACTAGGATCAAGAAATTTCTTCTTAAGCTCAGCTCTTTTTGTTGCATACTTAGCAACGGTTTTAGCTCTTTTATTTTCTCTTGCAATGATAGATTTTCTTGTCATAACTTAACTCTTAAATGGAAATTCAAGGACTTCTAGCAAAACCTTTGCATCCTCTTTGTTATTAGCAGAGGTATTGATGCAGACATCCATACCTCTAATCTTGTCTATGTTGTCATAATTAATTTCAGGGAAAATAATTTGCTCTTTTATACCCATGCTGTAATTACCCTGCTCATCGAAAGATTTAGGATTCAATCCTCTGAAATCTCTTTCTCTAGGAATAGCTATGTTCACAAGTCTTTCAATAAAGTCATACATCCTATCCCCTCTGAGAGTTACCTTGCACCCTAAAGGCCAACCATCTCTAATTTTGAAGCTTGCAACAGACTTTCTTGCTTTTGTCACTACGGGTTTTTGGCCAGTAATTGCTGTTAAATCATTTACGGCTGATTCCAAATGCTTCTTATCATTGACAGCTTCGCCAACACCCATATTAATCACTACCTTGGTTACCTTGGGAACTGCATTAACATTAGTTAAACCCAAACGCTCCTGAATTACAGGAATCATCTCTTTTTTAAATCTTTCTTTTAAGTTCATTTTAAATTTTTGCTTTATCTGATTTAAATATTCTTACCTTGTCTTTTCCATCAACAGAAAACCCTACACGATCTGCTTTTTTCTTCTTTGGATTCCATATAGCAATATTGGATATATTGATAGCAGATTCTTGTTCAACTATTCCGCCAGTGATACCCATTTGAGGATTTGGTTTAGTATGTTTCTTGACAATATTCACGCCGGTCACTAGAGCACGATTATTCTTTAAAATCTTCTGTATTGTTCCTCTTTTGCCAACATCTCTGCCTGCAATTACAACCACCTCATCACCGGTTCTTAATTTAGTTTTAGTATGTAAGGTTGACATAATTACAGTACCTCTGGTGCTAAGGATAAAATCTTCATGTAGTTGCCTGCTCTTAACTCACGAGTTACAGGTCCAAAAACTCTAGTACCAATTGGTGCTTTTGATGCATTCAATAATACAGCTGCATTCTCATCAAACTTTATTAATGAGCCATCTCTTCTTCTAACCCCTTTTTTAGAGCGCACGATTAATGCATTAAGTACTTGACCTTTTTTAACCTTTCCTTGGGGAATTGCTTCTTTAACAGCAACTTTGATGATATCGCCAATGTTCGCATATCTTCTTTTGGAACCGCCAAGAACTTTTATGCACATTACAGACCTAGCACCACTATTATCAGCAATATTAAGTATGGACTGCATTTGAATCATGACTCTTCTCCATCTGGCTCAGCAACAACTGGGCTAACTGAATCTGAAACTTGATCAGCATCTATTAATACAAAAGACTTCAGTTTAGAAATTGGTCTACATTCTTGGATGCTGACAAAATCACCGACTTTCGCGCTATTATTCTCATCGTGGGCATGAACCTTAGTAGACCTCTTAATGACCTTGCCATACTTAGGATGCTTAACTTTTCTTTCAATTTTTACTGAAATAGTTTTATCAGCTTTGTCGCTGACAACTACTCCAGATAATACTCTTCCTCTTGATTCCATATCTTTAGCCTTTTAACCCTGCTAATGCAGTTTTAATTTGAGCAATTTTTTTTCTAGTTTCTTTAAGTGTGTGAGATTTTTCCAATTGCCCAGTTTTATGTTTCATATTATTTTGAAACTGCTCTTCTCTATTTTCTAACAGCATTTTTTCTAGTTCCTTTGAGGACTTTCCCTCCAAAGATTTAAAAAAGCTTTCATTTTTCTTTGCCATCTTTAAACTGCCTTTTTAACAAATGTTGTTTTAACTGGTAGCTTTGCGCCAGCAAGCCTAAATGCTTCTCTAGCAACTTCTTCAGAAACGCCTGACATCTCATATAGCATTTTCCCTGGTTGAACCAAGCTTACCCAATACTCAACATTACCTTTACCTTTACCCATTCTCACTTCCAAAGGTTTTTTAGAAATTGGTTTATCAGGAAATAACCGTATCCAGATTTTTCCACCCCTTTTGATGTACCTGGTCATGGCACGCCTAGCAGATTCGATCTGTCTTGCAGTGATTCTTCCTCTTGTAGTGGCTTTCATACCATACTCACCAAACGAGACTTGATTGCCATTCTGAGCCAAACCACGGTTTCTGCCCTTATGCATTTTTCTAAATTTTGTCTGTCTTGGTTGTAACATGATTATTAAATTTATTCCTCAGTTAAAAATGGATCATCGAGAATTTCACCTCTAAAAACCCAAACCTTTACACCGATAATTCCATATGTAGTTAGGGCTTCAGCTGTTCCGTAATCAACATCTGCTCTTAAGGTATGCAATGGAACTCTTCCTTCTCGATACCATTCTGTTCTGGCAA
>VMDH01000063.1 GCA_008080945.1 Gammaproteobacteria bacterium
TTAAGCCTCTCACAGGATTGGTTAATAATGCTGCTGGAAATTTTATCTCTCCAACGCATAAATTATCTTCGCGCGGCTTTGATGCTATTTCCAATATTGTTATGCATGGAACCTTTTATGTTACGCACAGCGTTGGACAAAAATGGATCGCACAACAATTACCTGGATCCATATTATCAATTCTTGCAACCTGGATTTGGACGGGTTCTGCTTACGTTGTTCCATCTGCTATGTCTAAATCTGCTATTCATGCAATGACCATGTCTTTAGCTGTTGAATGGGGACCTAAAAATATTAGAGTTAATGCTATTGCGCCTGGCGCTTTCCCTACCAAAGGCATGACCGCAAGACTTGATCCAAATGGATCCATGATGTCTGACGGAGCAGATGTAAGCAAGTCTATTCCTATGGGTCGAGTGGGAAAAATGGAAGAATTACAAAATCTAGCCTCATTCCTGATGAGCGATGGATGCGATTACTTAACAGGTCAAAGTATAGCTATAGATGGTGCTCAGCATCTTAGTGGTGGAGGAACGTTTTCAAGCTTAGCTAGCGTATCAGATGAAGATTGGGATAATATAAGGTCTGCAATTCAACAAACTAATGCTAAAGATAAACAGGATAGGGGTTAATTATGAGTAATATGCATGAAATGCTAAAGAAACAAAAAGAATATGTGTTACAACAAGGTGCTCCTAGTATTGATTTAAGAATTGATCGCCTGAATAGGATGAAAGAACTTATTCTTGATTACAGATATAAATTTGTTGACGCTCTTAATGAAGATTTTGGTGTTAGATCCAAGAATCAATCAATGATTACAGATGCTTACTCAATAATACCTAATATTGAGTATGCCAAAAAAAATATAAAATCTTGGACCGGTAAAAGTAAACGCAAGACATCATTTCCATTTAATATTCTAGGTGCCCGTTCTTATGTTGAGTACGAACCCTTGGGTGTTGTTGGAATGATTTCTCCATGGAATTTCCCAGTAAATTTAACCTTTAGTCCACTTATTGCTGTATTTGCTGCTGGAAATGTTGTGATGCATAAGCCAAGCGAATATACAGAAAATACTTCGGCATTGCTTAAAGAATCTTGTGATAAGTATTTTGATGATACCGAGTTTGGAACTGTGCTAGGTGGACCTGAGGTTGGTGCTGAGTTCTCATCTCTTAAATTTGATCATCTTCTGTATACAGGCAGTGGAGCCGTTGGTAAATATATTATGGAAGCTGCTGCTAAAAACCTTGTTCCTGTTACTCTAGAATTGGGCGGCAAATCTCCAGTAATAGTTGGAGAGAGCGCAGATCTTAAATCTACTGCAAGACGTGTCATGATGGGAAAAACAATGAATGCAGGGCAAATATGTTTAGCTCCTGATTATGTCATAGTCAAAGATAACCTAGAATCTGATTTGGTAGCTGAGCTCAAAGAGTCAGTAAAAGAATATTATCCTGACATTAAACATAATCCTGATTACACATCGATTATCAATCAAAAGCATTTCGATAGAATCAATGGACTAATTGATGATGCAAGAGCGAAGGGCGCTACTATAGACGAGATTAATCCAGCAAACGAAGATTTTTCTCAACAAGAAGCTTATAAAATTCCTCCTACTTTAGTAATGAACCCTACTGATGATATGAAAGTTATGCAGGAAGAAATTTTTGGACCAGTACTGCCTATTAAAAAATACTCTGATATCGATGAAACTATAGAGTATGTGAATTCCAAAGATAAGCCACTAGGTTTGTACTATTTTGGGAATAACAAAACCGAAGAAGATAAGGTTTTATCAAAAACGACATCAGGAGGAGTTACTGTCAACAATGTTATTGGACATCTCCAACAATCAGATTTACCTTTTGGTGGAGTTGGTCCCAGCGGCATTGGTCGTTACAACGGAGTAGAAGGATTTTTAAACTTTAGTAATGCAAAAGCAATTTATAAAGAAGTGAGCCCAAGATTTGAAAAATTATTTGGATTCATGAGGCCTCCCTACAAAGACGATGTAGAAGCAACCTTGAAGAAATTAATTAAGTAAATGCTCAAAACACCCATTTCGTTGGGTTTTAAATATTTTCGTTCAAGAGATACTGGATATCTATCCTTTTATGCACTCATTTCAATAATTGGTCTTTCTCTTGGTGTTGCTACTTTAATCATAGTGCTATCAGTAATGAATGGTTTTGAAAAAGAGCTTCAAAATCGAATATTAGGAGTTGTTCCTCAACTAATAATAAAAAAGGATGCACCATTTTCAGTAGACCAAGATTGGATCGATCAGCTTGATACTAACCAGAGAATCATCGCACACTCGCCATACACTCAATCAGAGATTCTGATACAAAACGATAATGGTACAAAGCCTATGTTGCTTGCTGGCATTTATCCTGAATTAGAAAAAAACATTACTATCCTCCCAGATTTTATTATTGCTGGAAGTATTGGTGATATGTTGCCACAGGATGGAATAATTATTGGCTCATCGTTAGCACAGTCTTTAAATATTGATTTAGGTGATTCGCTGAGGATATTTACTGGCGAGCTTAGAAATACCCTATTTGGTTCAGTTCCCAGAACCTTGCAAGTTAAGGTGATAGGAATATTTGAGCTCAAATCTGAACTTGATACTTCTTTAGTGCTTGCTCATCACGATTTGGTTGCAAAGTTATTAAGATTCCCAGTAGGTTATACCCAAAGTATCAGGATCAAACCCAATGATTTATTTAATGTGACCAATATCGGATATTCCATTATCGATAATGAAGTCTTAAATGAACAAGGTTATTATTTTAGTACCTGGTACCAAACTCATGGAACCTTATTTCAAGCAATCCAATTAGAAAAAAGGATTATTGGGTTGTTAATTTTTCTTATTGTTACAGTTGCTTGTTTTAATATCCTCTCAAACTTAGTTATGACGGTTAAAGCTAAAGAGGCAGATATAGCCATATTAAAAACACTCCATATGCAGCCCAGCCATATCTCTTTAATATTTATTACTCAAGGATTGTTAATAGGTATTTTGGGAATAGTCATTGGAACTATTTTAGGATTAATGATTACTCCAAATATTGATGCTATTTTGGCTTTTATTGAAGGGATAACTAATAGAAATGTTTTGGATGCTTATTTTATAAATTACTTTCCATACTATTTTGATTTAGATCAGATTTTGTTGATTGTTGGATTTTCTCTAGCTATCACACTGTTATTTGCTTGGATTCCTGCTCAAAGGGCTACCAAAATACTGCCTGCACAGGTTTTAAGACATGAATAAGCTTTCTGTAAAGAACTTATACAAAACTTATTTTGATGGTGAAAGCAATACTTCTGTCTTAAATGGGCTTACCTTTGACGCACTAGGATCAAAGTTAACAGCAGTGGTTGGTGAATCGGGCTCAGGTAAAACAACCTTACTTAACCTAATTTCAACCATTGATAAGCCAACGAAAGGGGAAATTATATTTAATAATACCTGTATAAATAATTCTCATCACTCTGAGCCTTTTCACGATTATGGTTTTGTATTCCAATTTCATTACTTAGTTAATACGCTTACTGTTGCTGAAAATATTTTGATAGCTGCAGAAATTATTAATCAACCTAAGCAAGATGCTTTAGATAGAATGCATAATTTTGCTGAGCAACTAGGAATATTGCATAAAATGAATAATTACCCATTTCAACTCTCTGGAGGTGAAAGACAAAGAGCTGCATTCATAAGGGCAATTATTAACAAACCATCATTGGTACTAATGGATGAACCTACTGGTAATTTAGATCAAGAAAATTCTAAAAAACTTCAAGAGCTCATAATCTCTATAATGCATGAACAAGATTCAATCTTTCTTGTTGCAACCCATGATAAAGATTTTGCAGATCGTGCAGATCAGATTATTGCACTATAAAATAACCTTATGTACGAATTAATTCTCTCAGGGGGGTGGTTTATATGGCCGCTTCTAGTATGTTCAGTGCTAATGATTTCTATTATTTTAGAAAGACTTTGGTTACTTCAATCAAAATTAGTTATTCCATCTAATTTACTGAAGCAGGTTGTAATACTTATTGAAAATAATAAGTTTACTATTCAGCAACAAGAATCATTTGTTTCCATGTCCCATTTAGGGTCTATGTTAGCAACTATATATAGATTTAAGGAGTTACCGCGGGAGATTATTGAATCTAAAACAGAAGATAAGGCAGAGGAAATAAGATTTGATCTTGAGAGAAATATTAGCAATCTAGGCATTATTGCTAGCATTGCTCCTTTATTAGGTTTATTGGGTACAGTTGTTGGAATGATTAAGGTCTTTGCTAACTTGGAATCTTTAAATCAAACAAATAATGCAAACCTTCTTGCCTCAGGCATCTCTGAGGCTTTGGTTACCACTGCAGTTGGATTATTGGTTGCAGTACCAGCCTTAACTGCTTTTCATCTCTTCAACAGAAGGGTGGAGCACTTAATGGTATCAATCCAAACTGAGTCATCTAAGCTTATAGATTACCTTACCAAAAAGTGAAATTTCTCTCAAAAAGAAAAGCTGCTTTTGGAATTGAATTAACACCTTTAATTGATATTGTTTTTTTATTAGTTATTTTCTTTGTGGTGACTGCAAAGATACAGGGCAATCAATATATAGATCTTGAATTACCGACCACTGATAATTTCAATCAAGGCAATGTAGAATTTGAGCAAATTGTTTATCTATTTGCTGACAATAGAGTTTCTATATCAAATAAAACACTTAATATCAATAATTTAGAAGAAATCTTTACGAGTATTAACCAAGCATATTCTCAAGATCAAGTTTTAATACTTGCCATTGAAAAAAAGGTATTTTTCGAGAATGTTGTTAAAATAATGGACGGTTTAGAGGATCTGGGTTTTTTAAATATAAAAATTCAGACGTATACTCATGAACAAAGCATTTAAGAGACTTCTTCAGTACACCTTTGCATACAAAGCTTCCTTCTTAGTAGCCATAGTTGGTTTTCTATTGTTTGCTGCTGCGGATGTTGCTGCTGTTGAGTGGATTAGAAGAGTCATAGAGTATATTGGATCTGAGCAATCTAATCCTGGATCATATCTTGCCTATGCATTGATTGCCATTGCTGCCATAAGAGGAATAGGCTTCTTTATTGGTAATTACTTCATGGCGAGGGTTGGTTTTGGTATAGTCCATGATCTTAGGCATCAACTCTTTAATAAGCTTTTATATCTTCCCAAGAGATACTTCGATGAAAGTCAATCTGGCCAGTTATTGAACCGTATTACTTTTACTACCACTCAAGTTTCTGGCGCTACCACCAATGCTGTTAAAACCTTTATTAAAGAAGGCGCACTCTTACTAGGTTTATTTTTTTACATGCTCTATCTAGATTGGAGGCTAACCATCATGTTGGTTGCTGTTATACCAGTTATAGGTTTCATTGTAATGATTGCGGGTAGAAGGCTTCGTAAGTTAGCAAAAAAAATCCAAACAGCTATGGGAGACGTAACCCATATTGCTTCAGAAGCTGTTGATGGAAACCAAGAAATCAAATCGTTCGATGCAGGCGATTATGAAAGCAATAGATTTGCTTTTGCTAACAATGCTAACAGAAAACAGAATCTTAAATTGGAGGCCACTAACTCTTTGGCAACACCGATTGTCCAAATTCTTATATCCTTCTCCTTAGCATTAGTTGCATATATCGCTTTGGAACAGGGGTTATCTATTAAGCTTGAAGCTGATACCTTTGTGGCATTTTTTACTGCTGCTGGTCTCATGGCAAAACCAATGAGGCAGTTAACAAATATCAATGCTGTTATCCAAAAAGGTATAGCAGCCGCAGTAGAAATATTTGAACAACTAGACCATCCTGTAGAAAAAGATGATGGAGAGGTAACTTCTGAAATTAAAGGCAGCATCCAATTTAGTAATGTTGCTTTTGGCTACAATCAACAAGAAAGTGTACTAAAGGATATCTCTTTTGCTGTGGAACCAGGCAAAACCATTGCACTAGTTGGTAAATCTGGATCTGGTAAGTCAACCATCAGTAGTTTGATTTCCAGATTTTATAGTGGATTTAGCGGCAAAATAACCATTGATGATGTTGATATCAAGGATTACAAGTTACAACATTTAAGAAACTCTATCTCTATAGTTACCCAAAAACCAAATTTATTTAACGATACCGTTGAACGAAATATTGCCTATGGATATGAAGATATTGATAAAGAAAGATTAGTGTTTGCTGCAGAAAAGGCCGGTTGCAAAGATTTTATAGATCGCTTGCCTGATGGCTTTAGAACCTACATTGGAGACGATGGAGTTTTATTGTCTGGTGGTCAAAGACAACGTCTCGCTATAGCTAGAGCATTCTACAAAAATTCTCCAATAGTAATTTTAGATGAGGCTACCTCTGCATTGGATACTGAGTCTGAGTCATTCATTCAAGAATCAATAGACGAACTTACGCATGGTAAAACTACCATAATCATTGCCCACAGGCTGAGCACTATAGAAAAAGCCAATAGGATTCTTGTAATCGATGAGGGAATTATTGCGGAACAAGGAAGCCATAAAGAATTACTTGAATCTGAGGGACTCTACAAACAGCTTTATAAAAATCATGATACTGATGGAGCAACTAGAAAAGTTATCCAAACTTCTGCACCTAAATATTTACCAGATTTTTATGAAGAAGAAGTATCTTCCAATAAATTTATCAATGCCTGGTATAACAAAAGTATTTGGTTATGGCTTTTACTACCTTTTTCTTTTATAGCAAAACTTGTCTATAGCTCTAGAAAGAAAAAATTAATTAACTCTCAGAAACCTTTTCCCAAACCAATTATTGTAGTGGGAAATATTACCGTCGGCGGGACAGGTAAAACACCTTTGGTTAGAGCTATTTCAGAATATTTTATTGCTGCTGGAAAAAGGATTGGTATTGTAAGCAGGGGGTATGGAGGAAGATATCAGGGCACTTTACTAGTTAATGAGGAATCTACATTTAAACAAACTGGTGATGAGGCACAGATTCTAGCAAAAATTGGAGCACCTTTAGTTCTTGATAGAAATAGATCAAGAGGAGTGGATCATTTGCTGAAGTCTTATCCTGATTTAGATTTAGTTATTACCGATGATGGTCTCCAGCATTATGCTATGAAGCGAGATATTGAAATAGCTGTTATAGACGGAAGGAGAAGACTTGGAAATGGCTTTATGTTGCCTGCAGGACCTCTTCGTGAGCCCAAGAGCAGATTGGCTGATGTAGATTTTATAATTAATAATGGTGGGCCTGCTGAAGATGGAGAATATTTAATGTCTATGAATCCATCTAAGTTCGTACATTTAAATTCAGGTAAATCTTATGATGTGGCTAATTGGCCAATGCATAAAAATATTCATGCAGTTGCGGGTATAGGCAACCCTAATAGATTTTTTGATTTACTAACCAAGTTAGGTTTCTCGTCTATTAAGCATGCCTTCACAGATCATCATAAATTCCAATCCAAGGACATTGAATTTTTAGATCATCTTCCGATTATCATGACTGAAAAAGATGCTGCAAAATGTAAAGACTTTAAAAATTCAAAAATATGGTATCTTGTCATTGCAGCTCAACCAGAAGAGAGATTCTTAAAAGATTTAGAGGGTAAGTTAGATGCTTGATAAAGAGATATTAGATATTTTAGTTTGCATACGATGCAAAAACTCACTTACTCAATCTAATGATGATCGCTTGGATTGTGATCAATGCAATATCTCTTTTCCTATTATTGATGATATTCCTCGCCTCGTAGACGAAGAGGTAATTGATAATAATGACTGATGTCCATATTGTTATCCCATCAAGAATAGGATCCACAAGATTATCAAAGAAACCTCTTCAGAAACTAGGCAATAAAACCTTACTAGAAAGAGTTTTTGATAACGCAGGAAAATCTAAATTTTCTTCTATATTTATTGCAACTGATGATAGCGAGATTTTAGATTTAGCTAGTAATTTTTGTAATAACGTAATTATCACCTCAGCTGAACATGTATCCGGCACAGATCGTATCCATGAATTGTGCACAAAAATGCAATTTAATCCTGAAGATGTAGTAATTAATTTACAGGGAGACGAACCGTTTATGCCTCTTGAAATTATTAATGCCATGCCTGATATCTTGGATGGATTCGATGTAGCGACTGCTTGCGTGCCCATTCTTGATGATGAAGATATTGAAAATATCAATAATGTAAAAGTATGTTTTTCAAAAGATAGAGCTTTGTATTTCTCTCGCAGCGTTATACCAGATAATTTTACAAATACCGATGTAGATTATTACAAACATATTGGTATCTATGCCTATAAGGTGAAGACACTTAAAACTATCTCATCGCTAAAACCTACAAAGCTAGAATTAGCTGAAAAACTAGAACAACTTAGGTTTCTTGACCATGGTTTACATATTGGTATTAGAAATTTCAATGTTAAGGCACCTATTGGTATTGATACCCAAGAAGATCTAATCAAAGCCCAAAAATTATTCTCTTGAAATTAATAGAAAACAGTTTTATTCCTAACTATTTTCAGCTCCCAAGTACGGCTAGTAAAACCATAATTATTGAGAGTGAAGATGACTACAAAGAAATAGATAGTAACTATCCACATATTGTTATTGGCGAAGGATCTAATCTAATTCTTCCAAAGTTTATAAATGCTCAAATTATTAAATTAGGATTCAAAGAAATTAATCACCAGAATACTACTATAGAGGTTTCTGGTGCAGTTACCTGGGCTGAGCTTATTGATTATTCACTTAAAAACAATCTATATGGTCTTGAGAATTTAACTGCAATTCCTGGGTTGGCTACAGCTGCTCCTGTCCAAAATATTGGAGCATACGGTGTTCAAATTAGTGAATTTATTCAATCAGTAGTTTGTTGGGACTTGGAATCAAACAAATTCATACATCTTAGTAATGATGATTGCGCTTTTAGCTATAGAAGATCATTATTTCAAAGCAATAAATCTCTTATCATTCATAAAGTTTGCCTTCAACTCAATGACACATTCAAACCCAATCTGACCTATAAAAGTATTCAAGAATTTTTGATGAAAAACAGTATAAACGGTGAAGATCTATCTCCAGCAAAGCTTTCATCAGTCATTGCAGACATACGTAGCCAAAGACTTCCAAACCCTCAATTATCTCCAAACGTTGGCAGTTTTTTTAAAAATCCAACTATATCCAGTGATACATTTCATCAGCTCAAGGGAAATTATCCAGAAATCCCTCATTGGAGTGATGAGCATGGCTTCAAAATATCGGCTGGATGGTTGATTTCAATGATAAGCAACGAATTAGAATCTAACAATCTTGAATTATTTGTTAATAATAATTTAGTCATTATCAATGAAGGATGTACTTATGAAGAATTATTAAAGTTCGTTAGTAGCATTCAAAGCAAAGTCTCAACAAAGTTTGGAATTAAATTGGAAGTTGAACCAGAAATTATTACATGACGATTCTCATAGCAATTACTAGTCATTTGCTAGCGGTTATAAGTCCTGGCCCAGATACAGCCATAGTTCTCAAAACCGCTTTAAATAAAGATAACAGTGAAGTTAGGTTAGTGGCTTATGGTATTGGCGTGGGAATATTCTTTCATTGTTTGTTTGCAACTATCGGTCTAGAGTTAATTGAAAAGTTAATTCCTAACTTTCTTTTTTATATTTCAATTACAGGAGGCATATATTTTATCTATATAGGAATAATGAGTTTATTAGATACCGGAGAAGGGCGTAGTACAGAATCTACCGGAGGCTCTTATTTTAAAATTGGGCTATTAGTAAATTTATTGAACACTAAGGCTTTAATGTTTTTTGTTGCATTGTTTGCTTATCTTAAAACTCAAGTAGATCAATTATTTTTCTTTATTATGTATTTTCCTATAGCCACATGTGGATGGTTTTTATTGTTAGGTTTTTTAATAACCTCCATTAAAGGAGATATGAATTTTTTAAATTCAAATATTCTTAATTATATTTTTTCTCTTTTCTTTATTTGTGCAGGAATTTTTATATTACTTACCTCATGAGCTATAACAATTTACTTAATTTTATTTCAACTCAAAATGACAAATTTCCTCCAGTACATTTGTGGGATCCCGAATTATGCAAGGGACCTAAATTTTATATAAATCATAATGGTGAATGGTTTTTTAATGACTCGCTCATTAAAAGACATAACTTATGTGTTTTATTTTCAAGAATTATTAAAAGGGATAAAAAAAATTATTATCTTGTGACGCCAGTAGAAAAAATTCAGTTAGAGTGCGCAATAGCACCTTATAAGATCATTGATTTTGAAATTGATGATACAGATAACATTCTATTTAAGACAAATTTAGATTTTGCTTACAAACCTCAGAATAGCTACTCGTCAAGATTAGCAGAATATGATTTTCAATTGGTTCCTGCGATAGAGGTCAGAAATGGTATCGAAGGATATTTTGATAGAAACGTTTACTATAAATTAGCGGATTTAGTTAATCATTACGGTCTAGAAGAAGATAATAAGATAATTTTAAAGTTTGCCAATATAAGCTTTGACTTAGGAATCAGCTCTTAATTCAGTCTCTATCCAATTGTTGATATTCTCTTCAACAAATTGCAATGGTAGAGCGCCGTTTTTTAATATTTCGTGATGAAAGTCTTTAATATCAAATTTTTCACCCAATCGATCTTTGGACCTATCTTTTAATTCAAGTATTTTTAATTGTCCTATTTTGTAAGCAAGTGCTTGGCCTGGCCAATTGATATATCTATCAACTTCATTAATGATGTCCTGTTTGGTTTTAGCAGAATTTTCTAAGAAGTAATTAATTGCATCTTGTCTAGACCAATTGAAATAATGCATGCCAGTATCAACAACTAGCCTGATGGCTCTCCACATGTCATAAGTAAGTTGCCCAAATTTAGAATAGGGATCTTTGTATAATCCCATATCGTATCCTAGGCTTTCGCTATATAAACCCCAGCCCTCAACAAATGCTGTAAATCCACCATATTTTCTAAAATTTGGTAAGTCCAATTCCATTGCTAAGGCTATTTGGAGATGATGTCCAGGAACAGCCTCATGAACTGACAATACTTCAATTTCATATTTTGGTCTAACCTCTGGTCTATACAAATTGACATAATAATATCCTGCTCTCGAACCATCAGCTGCAGGTCTTTGGTAATAAGCAGTTGTGGTGTCAGGAGCGCTTTCTTCAGGAATAGGCTTCAAACCATAGGGTATAGTTGGAAGCTTTTTAAATAAATGAACTAATTCGGGGTCCAATCGTTTTGATGTGGCTAAGTATTCTGTAAAAAGATCCTCTGGATTATCAAAATAAAATTTAGGATTTGTTCTTAAATCATCTAAAAATTCTTTAAAGCTACCTTTCCAATTTACTTGATCCATAACTGTTTGCATTTCATTTCTTATGCGAGCAACCTCAGCTAATCCAATATTATGAATCTCAAGTGGAGTTAGATTAGTAGTAGTAAATCTTTTTGCGGCAAACTCATAATACTCTTTACCATTAGGAATTTCTGATATCCCAATGGTATTCCTGGTAGCTGGAAGATAGGTATTTTCAAAGAATAATAGTAATTTTTGATAGGCAGGTATGACATTATTTGCAATCGTATCTCTAGCTGAAGATTGAATATTTTCAATTTCTTCAGGTGTTAGATCTAACTCAATATCTTTGAATATTTTGTAAAAGGGGCTCTCGCTTGGTGATGTCTCTGCTTGGATTCTAATTTGCCCAAGGACTCTGGTCATTAGAATTCTTGGAGGCACCATTCCCCTATCAATACCAAGGCTTGCTCTTTCAATGACATTATCTATTTGAATGGGTAATTTATTTAAACGCTCAATCCAGTCTAGGTAATGTTGCTTATTTCGAAAAGGAAGGATAGATACGGTTTCGTGTTCAAGTTGTATGCCGCCTCTGTGGCTAAAGGGCATTAAATAAAAGTCAAATTTTTGGTAGGTTGCCTGATCTTGGTATTGTTTTGAGAATAATAAAAAGTTTAATTTCTCATCCTCGCTAAATGTATCAGTGCTTAATGCATTAAGCTTTTCCAAAACGCTTTCATCATGAAGCTTTTCATTAGCATAATAGGAGATACTATTATCTTGCCAATCTTGGTTAAAACGCAGATCTCCAATACTAGATGCATAAATCGGATTGTTATCAATGCCTCTTTGCCATTCAGAATCTACAAGATTTAAAAAAGTTTTTTCATCATTTGAAGATGAACAACTAATGAGAATAATTGGTAATAATAATAATTTTTTCATAGTTACATATTTGGATAGTTTGGGCCGCCCATTCCTTCAGGCGTTACCCATTGTATATTTTGTGAGGGATCCTTAATATCGCATGTTTTGCAGTGGACACAGTTTTGGCTGTTGATCACAAACTTTTTATCTGTCCCATCTTGAACAACCTCGTAAACTCCCGCGGGGCAATACCTTTGTGCTGGTTCATCGTACATGGGTAGATTCTTTGCAATAGGGATAGAAGAATCTTTAAGTTTTAAATGACAAGGCTGATTTTCTGCATGGTTAGTATTAGATAAAAATACTGAACTCAATTTATCAAAAGAATAGATGCCGTCAGGTTTGGGATAATCTATGGGCGATGCATTCTCAATTGTTTTTAAACAAGCATGATCAGGGGTAGGGTGATTCAGTGTAAAAGGTAAATTACCCCTAAATAAGAATTGATCAATACCATTTAGGAGCGCTCCCAACAAAGGACCGAATTTATGGAAAAAGGGTCCAAAATTTCTAGATTTGTGAAGCTCTTTGTATATCCATGAATGAGCTATCAATCCGTCATAATCTGTTTGGTCGCTTCCAGATTCGCTTGCATAGATATATTCCGCAGCAAGCATCCCAGATTTCATGGCGGTGTGAGACCCTTTTATTTTGGAAAAATTTAAGGTCCCAGCATTATCACCGATCAATAGCCCACCTGGAAAAGACATCTTTGGTAGCGATTGCAGCCCACCCTTTATCAATGCTCGAGCACCATAGGTTAGTCTTTCTCCACCTTCAAGTACCTTTTTAATCAATTTATGAGTTTTCCATGTTTGAAACTCATCAAAGGGGCTTAAATAAGGATTCTTATAGTCCAGAGGAACCACATAGCCTAGATAAACTTCATTATTTGGACCATGATAAAGATAGGATCCTGCAGGAGTATCTGAGGGAGAAGGCCAACCATTCGTATGCATAACTAGACCTTCTTGATGATTTTCTGGTTTAATCTTCCATATTTCCTTGAAACCAATGCCATAGTGTTGAGGATCTTTTCCATTATCTAATCCATATTTGGAGATTACTTCTTTCCCTAGGTGGCCCCTGCAACCTTCAGATAAAATTGTATGCTTGGCATGAATGTCTATGCCTGGTTCGTAAGAGTCTTTTTTCTCACCATTTTCATCAATACCCATATCACCAGTTCTAACACCTATGACTTTATCGTCTTGATAGAGCAATTCGCTTGCTGGGAAACCTGGAAAAATTTCAATACCTAAGTTTTCTGCTTCTGTAGCCAACCAACGACACAAGTTACCAAGGCTAATGATGTAATTACCGTGGTTGTTCATGGGGGGCATAAAGAATGCAGGTATGCTAATACCAGAGGATTTAGTCAGGAACATTATTTTGTCTTTCTTAACAGGAGTTGTTAGAGGAGCATTTTTATCCTTCCAATCAGGAATTAACTCATCCAGTGCCGTAGTTTGGAATACATTTCCTGAAAGAATATGAGCTCCAATTTCAGAACCTTTTTCTAATAAACATATAGAAAGTGGATTTTCTTTTGTTAGCTGGGCTAGTTTGATGGCGCAAGATAAACCTGCAGGACCGCCACCAACTATAACAACATCATACTCCATTGATTCTCGTTCCATAGATGCTCCAAAGATTTGTGAATTCTTAAAAAAACATTACAATTATAGCCCTTAACAAGCAATCTATTTATAAAATTCACGGTTTATATGAAAGTAATAGTTCCTATTAAAAGAGTGGTCGACTACAACGTTAAAGTCAGACCTTTAAATGATGAAAGCGGCGTTGATTTAAATAACGTCAAAATGTCAATTAACCCATTTTGCGAAATTGCAGTGGAAGAGGCAGTCCGTTTAAAAGAAGCAGGGTCAGCTACAGAAATAGTGGCTGTTACTGTTGGATCTCAGGCATCACAAGAACAACTAAGAACAGCTTTAGCGTTAGGTGCAGATAGAGCTGTATTACTTGAAACCAATGATAATGTTGAGCCGCTTGGTATTGCAAAATTACTAGCAAAACTATGTGAAGAGGAAAAGCCTGATTTAATTATTCTCGGTAAACAAGCAATTGATGGTGATAACAACCAAACTGGTCAAATGCTAGCGGCATTATTAGGGTTTCCTCAAGCAACATTTGCATCTGAGTTAAAAATTAATGATGGTGTTGCAACAGTAACTAGAGAAATCGATGGAGGATTGCAAACTATTGCAGTTAATCTCCCAGCTATTGTTACTACCGATCTAAGATTAAATGAACCTCGTTACGCTTCATTACCCAACATTATGAAAGCGAAGAAAAAAGAACTTAACGTTATAGACGCTTCTTCTCTAGGTATTGATTTTGTATCTAGGCTAACAACTCTTAAAGTTGAGCTTCCACCTTCAAGAGATGCGGGGGTTAAAGTAGAGTCCGTTGAAGAATTAGTAGACAAATTAAAAAATGAGGCAAAGGTAATTTAATGAAAATATTAGTTATTGCAGAACATGATAATCATAGTATTAAGGCATCGACTCTTAATACTGTTGCCGCTGGTAAAAAACTTGATGGAGAGCTTGATGTATTAGTTATGGGCTCATCTTGTGCAGATGCTGTTAATGAAGCAGCTAAGATTTCTGGTATCAATAGCGTTATATCAATAGACGGTTCTCATTTAGAAAATGCATTAGCTGAAGAGACAGCAAATAATGCTGCTGATATAGCTAGCCAATATACTCATGTATTTCTACCTGCTACTACTTTTGGTAAAAATATAATGCCACGTTTAGCTGCTTTATTAGATGTGCAACCTATATCCGATATCATCGAGATTATTGATGGTAGTACATATAAGAGACCCATTTACGCAGGTAGCTGTATTGCTACGGTAAAAACAGAACAATCATTAATTATCGCATCTGTTAGAACCACTGCATTTGATGCAGCACAGATTGGAGATGCAGGTGTTAATGTTACCTCTCAAGATCCTAAAGACTCATTAGCTATTTCCAATTTTGTTGGCGAAGAGCTGGCTAAGAGCGATCGACCCGAACTTACTGCTGCTGATATTATTATATCTGGAGGCAGAGGTATGCAATCGGGAGAAAATTTCTCCTTATTAGAAGGGATTGCAGATAAATTAGGGGCAGCTGTGGGTGCCTCTAGGGCCGCAGTAGATTCTGGCTTTGTACCAAACGACTATCAGGTAGGCCAAACAGGAAAAATTGTTGCACCAAATTTATATATTGCAGTTGGAATATCCGGGGCAATTCAGCATTTAGCTGGCATGAAAGACTCTAAGGTTATTGTTGCAATCAATAAAGATGAGGATGCACCTATTTTTCAGGTAGCTGATTATGGCCTTGTTGCTGATTTATTTACAGCCTTACCTGAATTAGAATCTTTGCTTTAAATTATTGATTTAAAGTAATATTTTTACCTAAATTAGTAATACATACAGCTGCTGAATCGTGCATGATTTCATGCTCTTTGGCGAGCAAGCAGTATTTCCATAGGTCATATTCTTTAGATACACCCATTCCACCGTGTAAATGTTGTGCAGAGTAACTGCTTCTATGGGATACATCAGCTGACCAAGCTTTTGCTGCTAACACATGATTTTCTTTTTCGGGCTTATTATTGATTAAGGAAAAGAGTGCTTGTTGGTTAACTAAGCTAAGACACTCGTGATCTATAAACATCGATGATGCTCTATGGCTAACGGCTTGAAAGGTGGCAATGGGTCGATCAAATTGTTTTCTTTCAGCAGTATATTTAGCTGTCATTTCCATCATTCTTTTAGAAACACCCTCTATAAACATACTTCTTATTAATTTCTGTGATAAATCAATTTCATTGATAAGGTCTAACGGACTATCAATATGGAGAATACATTCTTGGCTTATATGGAATTCTTCGAATGTAATTTGGCTTACCATAAGCCCTGTTGTAGTTATTTGTTCTTGATAGGAAATTCTGTTTTTATCTATAAGAGCAAGCTTGATTCCTTCGTTTGTTTGAAATGAAAGAATAAGGAGTTTGGCTTGATGAAAGTTCTCAATAAAGTACTTATTGCCTGTAATTGTATAACCATTGGACTCTTTAACTCCTCTAGTTTGGAGTCCTTCTTCTACGTGTTGATAGGGTTCTCTAAATGCTGAGGTAATGAGGGAATTTAAAGATAAATGGTCTCTAAGAAAGTCATGATTAGATTTATCACTAGCTTTGTATATGAGAGGTATGTCTATAAAAAAAGAATATAAATCAAGATTAATTCCCTGATAACCTGCTTGCTTAAATATTAAACTTAATAAATTCAGAGGATGAATATCAGCATCAGAATTAAAAATATCAACAAAACCTGCTTTTTTTAATTCATCTAAGAGCCCATTGGAAATTGCAGAGCTTGAAAAATCTATATTTTTTTTACTATATAAAGCATCTAGAGAGTGTTGAATATCGGTATAACCCTCAATATTTGTAAAATCCATTAATTAGACCTTGGTAAAAATAATCCAGCCATAGCAATAATGTCTTTTTGAACCTCATTGGTGCCGCCACCAAATGTCAAAATAGAAGCGGTACGATACATCCTTTCTAATTTTCCATTTAGAATAGTTAACTCTTGATTAGACTTAAACAAACTAAGTTCTCCAAATATTTCCATCATCATTCGATATGCTTCAATAAAATATTCAGAACCATATACTTTTGCAACCGAGGCATCTGTCATTGAAAAATTATTATTTCCTTGTGACCATACTTGCTTCCAGCAAATAAGTTTTAAAGCTTCTAACTTGTAATAAATTTTTGCAAATGCATCTTGAACCCAAGGAACATTTGCCAACCTCATCCCATTTTGAAGTTGTGTCTCTTTTGCTTGAAGCAATAGGTTCAAGTAAAGCTCCTCTACAGGCCCGTGATTGACTAAAGCCAATCTTTCTAAATTAAGCTGACTAGTTATCAATGACCAGCCCTCATCAATTTCACCAACTAAAAAATCATCGGAAATCTCTATATTGTCATAGTGGGTAGTATTTGTTCGAACGTCTCCAAGGGTGTGAATAGGGTGACAACTGAAACCCGGATCATCAGTGGGAACGATAAACATGGATATTCCTTTATGTTTTTTTGCCCCTTGATTTGTTCTGGCTGCTAACCAAACATAGTCTGCAAAATTAGCTAGGCTTGTCCAAATTTTTTGCCCATTAATCATCCAGCCCTTAGGAGATTTATCAGCTCTAGTAGTAAGAGAGGCTAAATCAGTACCAGCATTGGGTTCAGAGTAACCAATCGCAAATATTAGCTCTCCGGTTAAGATTCTTTTAGCTATATTCTCCTTAGCAAAATCTGATCCATAATTTGCAATCATAGGGCCCACTGATTCAGTTGTGAGAAAAGGGAAGGGGAAGCCGGTGCGCATAATTTCTTCAACAAATATGTACTGCTCTATTGGAGAAAATTCTTTTCCTCCTAAGGATTTGGGCCAACTCAAACCAATCCAGCCATCATTACCCATTCTAAGCAATGCTTTTCTAAATTCTGGACCTCCGCCCTCAAAATAGCTTGGATTTTGTAACTCTTTTAGTAGTTCATGTGTTAGCAGATCTTGTAAATACTCTCTAATCTCAATTTTAAGATTTGCCTGCTTCTTGTTTAATTCAATTTGCATAAATATTAATTAAATCTTTAATGAATACTCCTTCATTATTCCACTCGGTTCTTCCGTCTGTAAGACCCATTCTAACGATTAAGAGATCTAAATCTGGAATTACTAATAATCTTTGACCCTGAAATCCGTTAGCAGAGTATATGGAGTAATTTACTTCATATAATTCAGGAGATATTTCTTGATCATTTGTATTAAGCCACCATTGACCTCCATAATTTGAAATAGTTGTCCCATCGCTTAAAACAACAGGCGTAAGCATAAAATCTACGAATTCATCATTCAGAAGCTGCTTACCTCTAAATGATCCATTATTTATCATTAATTTGCCAATTTGGAGCCATGCCCTTGGGCTTATAAATCCAAGAGATGAGGCAATCATATTTCCGCTTGAGTCTTTCCCAATAACAGCATCAAAAATTTCTAATTCATCAAACAAGAAGTATTGGAACATCTCTTGTATGTTGTAACCCAATTGATTGCCTATTTCGGATAGTTTGTAGGTAAGCAAATTAGTTGCTGCAGAGGAATATGACCAATACTCACCTGGTTTGTGTTTGAATGGAACGTTGGTGAGATAATTGCCAATGTTTTTTGAAATAAACATTTTAAAGAAATCAGTAAAGGGATAATACGCTTCAACATAATCAAGCCCATCTGTATGATTTAGTAAATTTCTATAAGTTATTAATTTTCTATATGGATCTGTTGAGTCTGGAAAAACTCTATCATCTAAGAGGATCAACCCTTCACGCTCTAATCTACCAAAGAGCAGTGATGAGATAGATTTTGTCATGCTCCATGATAATAGAGGAGTATTTGGAGATGAGTATTGATCATATTTTTCACCAACAATATTTTCTTTATGCATTATCACTAATGCTCTATGCCCATTATCTAAACTGTATTCATTCTCGATAATTGATTGTACGACTTCATTTATTTTCCTGGGTTGTTGTTGGCTTAACTTAGTTTGAGTAACTGGTAATGTTTTGTTCAAATCCGGAGAACATCCAAAGAGAGGATAATATTTCATGGTTGTTGTTACAGATCCAAAATCTACTGAAATCGTTTGGTTGTCTAAATTCACAGAGTATCTGAGAAGGCTGTAAAAAAGATTATCTATCCAATCTATGTTAAAGGGCTTAGTTCGAGCCTCTTCTTTTAAAATGGAAGATATTGGCCTATTAGATAAGAAATGATTGCCGCACGCCACATGAGCAGAATAATAAGAGATTTGTTGCCCTACGGATAAATACATCACATAAATTAATAAGGTGATTAAGATAAGGCCAGGTAGTGCTAATTTCTTCATCTGCTTAAGATACCAATTAATTCAAGGTGCTCAGTATTAGAGAATTGATCAAACACGGCAAGACTCTTAACTTTATAATCTTCTAAGTAATTTAGATCTCTAAGAAATGTATTAGGGTTGCATGATACGTAAATAATGTTTTTGAACTGAACGAGGCGCTCTATTAAATCCTTATGCAATCCCATTCTGGGTGGGTCAACCAAGATGTGACTGAATTTAAATAAATTGATCTCAATATTTCTCAGTCTATTAAATGCTCTTCCTCCCATTGCTTGTGATAATTCATCATCAGAAATTCTAGCAAACGATACATTAGATACTTTATTCATCTCAAGATTTTTTTTTAAATTGTTAATGTTGTCTCGGTTATTATCTGAAGCAAAGATTCGATTAAATTTTGTTGCTAATGGAATGGTGAAACTTCCGCATCCACAATATAACTCTAAAAGGTCCTCACAATTCTCTAGATGATTGCTAATGAATTCAATCATTTTAGAAAGAGAATAATAATTAGGCTGATAAAAACTATTATCGCTGTGTTGTAATTTGTACATCTCATTAGAGCAAGCAACCTCAGAAATAATATGATTATTAAAATTAGTAATTATCTTATTTTTTGATCGGGCTAAGCATCTTATTGGGTTATTAGACTCTAACTTTTTAATCAGTTTTAAAAAGTGATCAGGAATAGTTTTTCTATAAATTAACGTGATAAGGGTTTCATTTCCATTGGTCCTAAAATTTATCTGAAACAAGCCTATAGTTAAATCTTTATTGGTTTTTAAATAATTCAATAAGACAACCATAGTATTTTGGATACAAGGATGAGCTTTATTAAAATTCTCTAGCTCAATTTTATTTCCTTCATCAAACATGATGTATGAATCGTTTTTATATGCGAATTCACAACGCATACGATAGCCATGGGCTGGAAATAAGTAATATTTATTAATTTGAAGATTAGATTCGTAAAGCTCTTTTTCTATATTAATGAATTTATTGTTAATCAGATCATTCATTAATTGCTAGTTAAGATGGAAATGTGAAAAGTTTGGAAACTTCATGTGAAAATAATATGAAGTAGGACTGTTAGGCCAATTATTGACTACTTTTCCTTCTTTATTTTTGTACCAACTTTCACAACTAGCCAACCAAACTGTTTTGAGCATGTCTTTTTGTATTTTCTGGTTATAGGCATCGAATACTTCCTCTTTAATTTCTATCCGAGTTAAGTTGGCGTTTGATACTTTTTTAATGCACTTAATAATAAAATTGACCTGCTGTTCAACCATATAAATGATGGAATTACTTCCCAAGTTTGTATTTGGTCCGTATAGCATGAATAGATTGGGAAAACCTTTCATGCATACACCTTTATACGATTCAGCACCGGTTTTCCATGCAGATTCAAGTGAAATATTATTCCTCCCATTAAAATTTACTGGCGACAATAATTCATTAGTCTTAAATCCAGTTGCAAAGATTAAGACATCGCATTCATACTTTGAGCCATCCTGAGTAACTACTTCCTTATCTGTAATACTAGCTATAGGATCTACCACAAGATCAAGATTGGGTTGATTCATAGCCTGATAATAATTATCTGAAACTAATATTCTTTTGCATCCAATAGGATAACTAGGGGTTAATTTTTGTATTAAATCTTGATTAGTAATATGTTCGGAGATAAATCTTTTGAATTCATTCGTTAACATGCGTTGAGAAATTTTTTTATTGGCAATAACTCCGTAAAACATTTCTTGCCTGAGGAAAATCCAAAATCTGTGTAAACGCTGGAGCAATGGAAAAAATTTAAATAATTTTTTCTCAAGTTTTGAATACGGGCGATCATTTCTAGGAATAACATAATTGGGACTTCTCTGAAATACATTAATGGTTTTAGCCTGTTTAACTATGTGAGGTATAAATTGCAGGGCGCTGGCAGCATTGCCTATCACAGATATATTTTTATTGTCCAATTCAATATCATGATTCCAGCGTGCTGAATGGAATGCTGTGCCTTGAAAATTTTCAAATCCTTTAAATTCTGGAATATAAGGAACATTCAGTTGCCCCAAACCTGAGATTAGATACCGGCATGTTCTTTCAGTATTATCTGCTAAGGTAACACGCCATATATTTGCTGCTTCATCAAAATTTGCGCTTAGCACTTCTGTTGAAAGTTGAATATGTTTGTCTAATTTATATTTTTGAACACATTCTCTAAAGTAATCCTTTATTTCGTCGTGTAAGGAAAACATTGTGGACCAATTAGGATTTAAGTTAAAAGAATAACTATATAAAGCTGATCGGACATCGCATCCAGAACCAGGATAGGTATTGTAATGCCAGGTTCCTGCCACATCATTGGCTTTATCAAGAATAACAAAGTTATCAATATTTGAACGCAAAAGCTGAATGCCCATGCAAATGCCTGACATCCCAGCTCCAATTATAAGAACTTCGCTGTGTTGATTTTCCTTAAACATGTTCAAATAAAAAAATTGATAATTATTAAGACTAAAGAGATAAATGCTAGATTAAGTACAATAAAGAATAAAATAAACTTCTTTAGAGAAAAATTTTCTAGCTCATCTGAAAGCTCAGATTTATCTCTAACTCCCATTAAGGAGTACAATATACGTTTTAACCACATGCGCATGAATGATTTTATTACCATTACTGAGTCTGCACAAAAATATTTAGCAAAGCTTGTTTCCGAAAAGGAAGATGGTATTTATAACGTTAGAGTTTTTGTTTCCGACCCTGGCACACCTAGAGCAGAAACTTGTCTTGCTTTCTGTAAAGCTGGCGAGGAAAAATCAGATGACATCAAACTAACTTTTAAAAACCTGATCGTTTTTGTGGAGAAAAGATCTCAAGACTTTTTGCTTGATGCTGAAATAAATTTTGATACTGATAATTTTGGTGGTCAATTAACTATTAAGTCACCTAATTCAAGGTTGCCTAATATATCTGACGATAGCCCCCTTGAAGATAAGATTAATTACGTTCTTTATAATGAAATTAATCCCATGCTCGAGTCACATGGAGGGGAGGTGAGCTTACAATCTATCACCGATGATCATTATGCAGTACTGCAGTTTGGTGGCGGTTGTCAGGGCTGTGGAATGGTCGATGTTACTCTTAAAGAGGGTGTTGAAAAAACTCTTTTAGAACAAGTTAAAGAATTGAAAGGTGTCAAAGATGTTACCGATCACAGCTTCACTGATAATGCTTATTATTGATACACTCTTTTAACTGAAACAAGTAATCCAAAAGCAGGGTGATCAAAAAAATGTACATCCTCATTAAAAACTCTTCTATCTTCAGCCATCCAAAATTTTGATTTAATTTTACTGGGTAACAACTGACTATTATTTTTAGTGGATGTAATCTCATTTTCAGAGACTGTAATTAAATTTCCATACACAGATTTTGTATAAAAATTCTTATCGAAAAGCGCTTTCTCAATAACTTCATGATTTAAAAATGCATTAATATCTAAATGCAGATATCTATCTTTATAAAAGTTTATATAAACCAAAGATTTATCCTCTATCAAAGTTCTCTTTAAAGGAATGCTCACATTCGGTGCTTGTATCCAAGAACCTTGCTGCAAGATAGTAATGTCATCCCTCCTAACAGCTCTTCTTCTAAACGTTTCAAGGGTTTCTAGAGATTCTGATTGAAAATCCCACAAATGAATACTTATAGGAGTTTGAGATAGATTGTCATTAGTTTTTTGCTCTTCAAAATTAAAATCCAAATTTATATTATTTGTAAAAAGATCGCTTTCAATAGAAAAAGAATCCGATAGTGTGGATGCATCAATTTTTATATCAGCATCTACTTTTTTTAAAAGGACTAATTCATTAGCTGTAAATGAAAAAGAAGATTCTGAAAACTTTTCTTCTGATTCATTTACTGCAGGGTAGCTGAAAAGGACATACTCAATTTTATAAGTCTCAATCTGTGTTTCATTTTGAGGATAAATATTGAGACTAAGACAAGCTATTAACGAAAAGCTTAAATTGTGAACGCGCCTCTTTATCATATCCAATTGAAATTTTATTATCTTCTAAATATTTTATAGTGAATCTATCTCTAATTTCTTTGTTTAAAAGTCTGCTGTAAATAATATCAGATATATTTTCATCAAACTTTATATGAATATTCTTTATCGCAGTGGTTACCTTATTTATACCAAGAGTTATAAGTAACAGTTTCAATTTATGATCATCTAAAAGATGCTCAATTTCCATGGGTAATTTTCCGCCAATATCTTTTAATGTTTTTGCTATTTCAGAGATATCTTCCTCATTGGTAGCAAGATTAAGTTTTTGATAAAACTTTAAGCGCTCATTAGGAGAGGGTATAAACTCATTAGGAATTAATGAATGATCATTGAAATCTAGGTCAACTTGAGAGGCATTGGGTAATTCTATTTCATTATTAATAGTTTTCACTGCATCTTTCAATAATGATAAATATAGGCTCATCCCTAAGGTATGGATATGTCCCGATTGTTTATCTCCTAGCAATTCTCCAGCTCCTCTAATTTCCATATCTTCTTGTGCTATGAAATATCCAGAACCTAGAGCTGAATTATTTAATAAAGAATTTAACCTAAGTTGGGAATCCTTTGAAGTATCTTCAGTAGGGACTAGATAGTAACAATAACCTTGCTTTGTAGATCTTCCTACTCTTCCTCTAAGCTGATGCAATTGTGCTAACCCAAATTTATGAGAATCTAGAACAATCATGGTATTTGCGTTAGGAATATCTATCCCCATTTCAACAATAGTTGTGCAAATTAAAACGTCTACAACACCGCTCTTAAAACCTTGCATGGTAGATTTAATTTCTTGATTAGCTAGTTTCCCATGGGCGCTTGCAATACTTATGTTGGGTAAAAGAGAAAGTATGTGATGTTTTAATGAATCATGTTTTTGAATATTATTTTGCACAATAAATACTTGACCAGATCTAGTTATCTCTCTATCGATGGCCGTTGTTAGGACATTATTAGATTCCACATTTTTATAGGTATGCACACTTAATCTATTGTTTGGAGGAGTGTAAAGGTATGAAAAATCTTTTAAACCTGTAAAAATTTGATTCATAGTTCTTGGAATAGGCGTAGCAGACATACTTAAAATATGCAGCCTTTCGCATTTACTTTTAATTAAATCTTTTTGCTTTGCTCCAAATCTATGCTCTTCGTCCAGAATAAGCAGGGCAGTGTTTGTATATTTCAGAGTTTCGTTAAACAGTGCATGTGTACCTATAAGAATATCTATTTCTCCATTGTTGAACTTCTCTATGATTTCTTTTTTTTCTCTTTCAGTCTTCCTCCGAGATATAGCACTGATTGTTACTGGAAAATTTGCAAATCTTTCTGTAAATGATTCGAAATGTTGATCGCATAATATAGTACTAGGGACAACCATAAGGATTTGTTTATTGTTATAACAAGCTATAAAAGCTGCTCGCATAGCTACCTCAGTTTTTCCAAAACCAACATCTCCACAAATCACTCTATCCATAGGCTTAATTAAATTAAGGTCATGAATAATTTGATCTATACAGGTAGCTTGGTCTTTAGTTAGTGTAAATGGAAAATCTTTATCAAATTTTTGATAATCTTCACTTGGAAGCCTTAATCTGAAAGCTTGAGCTACAGATCTTTTTGCTTGAGTCTCCAGGAAGTAAACAGCACTATCATAGATATCCTTTTTGATAGATTCTTTTTTTTGAGAGAATTTCTTTGAAGATAAGCTATCCAAAGTTATATCTTTATCGCTATGGTCAGGAAATCTTGAAATTTTATGCAGAGATCTTAGTGGTAAATAGAGTATTTCATCTTCATCGAATAAGATCTTTAAACACTCTTCGGAGTGTGAATTTAGATTCAGTAAGTCTAAGCCCTTACAAAGACCCAAACCGTAATCTTCATGAATCACAAGTTGCCCATCTTGAAATTTAACTTCCTCAATATCAGCTCTCTCAGAAAACACTAATGCATCTGATGACACATTACTTTCTAGGAACATTTGGGTGGAAAGATACTCTTTGTGAATAAATAACTTATTTGCTTTCGTATCTTTTAGTGGCCTGAATGCTGAGTGGTTTATGTAATTTATAGAAGAGTCTTCTAATGAAGAAATTGAGGCGGTAATGACTTCTGTATCTCCAAATTGATCCAATGAGGAGAATATCTCTTCCCATGATTTCAAATGAATATTCTTTAAGTTATCTATATTTTGAATGGACGTTGCAGATTCTAGATGCATCAATATTTTATTCTTAGAGCAAAAAAGTTTTTCTGGTAAAAGCCTAGGAAATTTATGATCTTGGCTAGAGTTGTAGCGGGAAAATATATCATCATAGAAATTATCTATTGCCTTTCCAGTAACTAGCTCGTTAATAAAGAAATTGTTATCTTCAAAAAGGTCAAAGATGCTTGTTAAGCTATCCTCAAAATATAAAGGTAAATAGTTTTCAAAGCCTTCAGCTAATTTCTTATTTATATAGCTTTGAAATACATCGCATTCTCTCTCATCAT
>VMDH01000031.1 GCA_008080945.1 Gammaproteobacteria bacterium
TTGAGCTTTTAGGGTTTTGCAAGGCTTTTTCAGTCTCTTGCCAAATCCTTTCAGGGGTCAGAAAGCTAAGCTCACCTGAATCTTTTATTTGTGTTAATGCCAACTTCAGAGAATCTGATATTTCAAAAGTATCTAAATGTTCTAAAGTTTTTAATCTTGCCACCCTAAACGCTCTCAACGGGTCCTCGCTGAAGGCCTCTGAAGTGTTGCGCAGTACTCTTTGTCGAAGATCTTGTAAGCCTGCAAAAGGATCAATCAACTCTCCAGTAGAATCTTCTGCTATCGCATTAATAGTTAGATCTCTGCGTTTGAGATCATCATTGAGAGTAACGCTCTCATCTGCAAAGAAGGTGAAGCCTTTGTAGCCAACACCTGATTTTTTTTCTGTTCTTGCAAGCGCGTATTCTTCTTTTGTCTCAGGATGAAGGAATACTGGGAAATTTTTTCCTACAGGAACATACCCAAGCTGTTCAAGCATTGCAGGGTTGGCCCCAACTACCACCCAATCAATTTCTTTGGGTTCTACTCCAAGAAAGCTATCGCGAATACAACCGCCAACCTTATAAATCTTCATGCATAACTTTAACGCTAAATTTTTTTTGATCCTCAAGACGAAGGGCAGTAAGCTTGTTGCCCCAAACACATCCAGTATCTAAGCCTAAGGCAAGGGGGTTTTTAGTTTTTCCATTCAGAGAAGCCCAATGCCCAAACACAATGCTCACATTTTCCTTATCAAAGTCAAAAACATCAAACCATTTATGAAAACCTTTTTTTGGTTTTGCAGATGTATTATTCAAATCTAGCGCGCCTTCCATGTTGATAAACCTCATTCTTGTGAAGCAATTTATTGCGAACCGGGCTTGTTGCTCTTCATTCAACTCGTTGGACCATTTTTTTGGTTTATTCCCCCAGACAGCTGCAATGGAAGAGCTTGGATCTTGCAAAATGAAATTACTAGTATTTTTTGCAATTGCCATCGCCTCATGAGCTGTCCAAAAGAAGGGAATGCCAGCGTGTACAAGCATAAATTTTTTTCCATCAATCAATTTTTCAGCCAGTAGAGGTCTTTTAATCAACCATTCGTAAAAAGCGTCTCGCTTGGGATGCTCGAGTAATTTTTTGAGAGGCTTATATTTCTTATTTTCATTTAGTAATTTCAAAAATAAAAAATCATGATTACCTAATACAGCATCGACACCGTCATGTGTGGTACAAAATTCTAGTACTTCAGCAGAAAATTTTCCTCTATTTACCAAATCACCAATAAAAAAAAGATCATCGTTATTTTCTTGGTAATTAATTTTTTTAAGTAGTTTTAAGAGCGTTTGGAAACAGCCATGCACATCGCCAATTACATATGTGCTCATTTTTTTAACTGGTTAAAAAGCTCTACATAATCTTCCGAGCTTAATTCCTCTGGTCTCTGCTTAGGATCAATTAGATCCTTAAGGTCTTTTTGCGAAAAAGAGTTTTTTAAGTTATTGATCAAGGTTTTTCTTTTGTATTGAAAGGCTGCATCTATAAATTGAAAGAATTCAGTTTCAAGCTTTGGTTTAATTAATGATATTTTTTTTTGCATCTCTATAAAAGCCGACATTACTTTAGGTTTAATATCAAAACTCTCAGGAGGAACATCAAATAAAATAGTGCTTTGGTAGTGCAAAGAGCATTTCACACCCAATTTTCCCCAATTCCGTGAACCTGGTTTTGCAATGATTCTTTCTGCAACCTCTTTCTGTAGCATGAAAAATGCAAATTGTGGCTGAAAGGATGGCCTCAGTATTTTAAGAAGAATTTGAGATGAGATATTGTAGGGTAGATTACCAACAATTATTTCGAATACATCATCATCTTTTGGAGTCCAAGACAGAAAGTCAGCTTGAATAATTTCTCCACTCTGGCTTGCAAGGTGCTTGCTTAAATACTCAACATTTTCTGGATCTATTTCAATACAAGTAAGCTTATGATTTTTAGCTAAACCAGAGGTTAGGGCACCATTTCCTGGACCAATTTCCAAAACTTTTGAACCAATGGGGTGAATGGCTGAAAGAATACTATTTATAATGAGAGGATCTTTTAGATAATTTTGTCCAAACTTATATCTTTTCTTTCTATCCATCACTCAGAAGTCTATTGGCTTCTTTAATGGCGCTCATTAGAGAATCTGAAGAAGCATGACCAGACCCAGCCAAATCAAGCGCAGTTCCATGATCAACAGAAACTCTTATGATCGGAACCCCTATGGTGACATTCACACCTTTCCCAAAAGAGAGAGCCTTAAACGTAGGTAGCACTTGATCATGATACATTCCAATAAAAGCATCAAACCTTTCAAGATTTGATTTAGTAAACGCACTGTCAGCTGAAATAGGGCCTGCTATATCTATCCCAAAGCTTTTAAGTTCTGAGATAGCATCAGCTAAAATCTCTATTTCTTCTGTTCCAAGTACTCCGCTTTCTCCGGCATGAGGATTGAGACCCAATAATGCAATATTTGGACGCTTGATGTGGTAAAAATTTTCAAGGTATTTAAAGGTCGACTGACAAACTCTTAATATCAACTCTTTATTGATTGATTGAGCAACTTCTTTAAGTGGGATATGAGTTGTTGCCAGCACAACTTTTAAATGCTCGCTAGACATCATCATGAAAGCATTCTTGGCTTTGGTAATTTCTTCAATATATTCTGTATGCCCAATAAAAGGCACTCCACAGCTAGACATATTATTTTTTTGAATAGGCCCAGTTACCAACGCGCAAGTATCTCTTTCCATAGACATACGAATCCCAGCCTCTAAGTTCTTCAATACATATTCTCCATTAGCAGGATTTAGCCTCTTGCTTTTAGTATCAACACATTCCGTAATTTGAAGTATCTGAAGCGTTCCCATTTGATTGGGTGATAGCTCCTCAAGACTTTTAACCATTTGAATATTGGTCTGAAGATTGAGTTCATTGGCACGATCTTCAAAAAGTTTTGGGTCGCCAATAAGAACTACTATTGCCTTGGATTGTTCCCAAAATGAAGATTGGGCAAGTTGAATGATGATATCTGGGCCAATGCCACCAGGCTCGCCTGCAGAATAGAGAATAGTTTTCAATCTAAGTCTTTAAACTCTACAAAAGCTTCTGCTCTCATAGTTCTAAGAGAGTTTTCAAGCTCCTCATCGTATTTTCTTGAAAAAAGAATGTTATAGGCTTGATCTTCAATGATATCGAAAGTTTTTTCATAGTTTCTTTTGCCCAATACTTCAAGAAAATGAAATCCAAATTGAGATTCAAACACCGGAGAGACGATGCCTATTTCTGACTCTAAAAACATTTTTTCAAATGTTGGGTCTGTTACTCCCTTGCTAAGCCAATCTAGATCTCCACCACGATTAGCAGACCCAGGATCTTCGGAAAATTCTTTGGCAAGAAGTTCAAAGCTTTCTCCTGCGAGCACTCTATCTCTAACAGCTTCAATTTCTTGTTTGGTAAATATCTCATCCCTTACTTTGGTTGCAGACATTAATATATGTCTAACATTCCACTGATCCTCGTATTGAACAAATCGTCCTCTTTTATCAGTAAGCTTTAAGATCTGAAAACCTGCACCTGTTTTTAAGGGATTTGATACAAAGCCTATAGATTCATTTTTGACAGCTTCTGCAAAGATTGATGGCATAGCATTAATCTTTCTGAATCCTAGACTTCCACCATTTCCTGCATTGCTGGCTTTAGAATATTGCTGCGCTAAGACAGAGAAATCTTTACCGCTTTGAATTTCTTCTACTAATGTATTAGCTAAACTTTCAGTTGGCACCAAAATTTGCGCAACTTCATACTCGGGATATAGTTGATCGAGTGCTTCTTCGGATGCTAAGAATGCAAAGAGTTCCTGTTCCGTAATTTCAATACTACTGGCAACTTTTCCTCTTTGGACCCTTTGGATGATCATTTCTTTTCTTATCTGATTTCTAAATTCCTCATAGGTTTGATCTCTGGTTTCAAAACTAGATACAAATTCATCCAAAGTAAGATTGTTATTTCTAGCAATATCTTCCATGGTTGCATTTAATTCACCATCGCTAATTCGAACTCCCGCTCGATTTCCCATTTGCAACTGTAACTCTTCAACAATTAGTCTTTCATTTACCTGATCCAATAAAACCTCATCAGGAGGCATTTGAATACCTTGCTCAGTAAGCCGAGATTTAATAGTTTTAAGCATGGAGTCAACTTGTGACTCAAGCACTACGCCTTCGCCGACAATAATTGCAACTCTATCAATAATTTCTACGGCAGAAATTGGCACAGAGAGTGAAAAAGTTATAAATAATAGTGAGGTAAAGTTTTTCATACGTAATTTATTCTTGAAAGTTCTGCAAGAGCCTTTGAATCCTTTTAGAGGGACTCATTAAACCCTTAAGCTCAATCTCGAAAGTGATTCTACTTTTATTTTCGTAAGAAATCATTTCTTTCCAACTCTCTTGAGCAATTAATTGGGCATCCGCCTGCATGAGATTTAGGTCAATCAGTCTTTTGTCTCTTGCAAGAATTCTCCATGCCACACAACAATTTTCATACCCTATACCAATGTAACTATCCATATTTTTATTGGTAATAGTATCCTCGCTGTTATAAATAAAAGCCTGGTAATTATTTCCAAGATCAGAAATTATGGAAAATTCTCTAAAATCAACCTCTTCTAGGAACAAACCCCTGCCAACATTTTGTTTATGTTGAGCAATTTTAAAAGTGCTCCCTCCTATGCTTTGTTGAAATGCAATTTGGCCATGCTGTACTTCAGATTGATTGAAATCATAATCAAGAACAAGTTGGATAAATGTATTGTTATGCATTAATGTTGCATCAAGCAGGAGTTGCTCTGCAGGCAACTGAAAATTAGTAAAAAACTTATTCAAAACCTTTGAGTCTTCATAATTTTTTTTGATACCAAGCATGCCTTGGAATTGAGTAGAGGCTTTATTGAACAAAAACTCAAACCCTGCAGTAAGTGAGCGCTCATCTAAAGTAATATCTTTTCCAGAAAATACTGGGTTTGAGAGCATGTCGTATGCAAAAGTATTTTTTACCTGATCATCAAGTAGGAGAATATTCCCATAATCTTCATAGGGAGTATATTTTATTAATAGAAATGGCTTGAGAGCTGAATTAGAGTTCTGATCTTTTAGGAACGTAGAGGCATGTAGATATGCAGATCCTATATTTGTATTTTTTGGAGATAAGGTATCTTGGACTTCATATTCTCTGGATGTATGTGTATATGCCGCTTGAACTGACCATTCTTTAAAATAATGCATGACATTAAATTCAGTTTTTAAATAGTCTCTTGTGAGGGAAGAGCTATTAGCTTGAAAACCACTGGTTTGGATAAATTGCTGGGGCAGATGAAATTTAGAGCGAATTGCCTGAAGGCTAAAGCCAACGTTGTTCCAGGTATCAGCATAATTAATCTCAATTTCAGGTTTTTT
Source organism: Gammaproteobacteria bacterium (assembly GCA_008080945.1). Lineage (GTDB taxonomy): Bacteria > Pseudomonadota > Gammaproteobacteria > Magnimaribacterales > D2472 > VMDH01. The sequence goes on from VMDH01000031.1 coordinate 5,478, forward strand.
TGCAACTGATTTAGAAGCCACAGGATCAAGCAACTGCGCATCTTCGCTTCTAATGGTTAAGTCAAGATTATTATTTCTATATTCCAAGCTAGCATTCTGGAGAAGGTAGGGCGACCTATTTATGTCGATATTTGAAACAAAGGTTGGGATATTTTGTAGTACTAGAAAATCAGAGGCTTTTGCCCAATTAATGTTGTAGCTAAATCCTGCAATTCCTCCATGTGCGCGGGTAGCTCCTGCCCAACGATTATTATCCAGTGCATCTAGCCCCTTCAATTTTTTATCTTTATCCAAAAACAAACCATCGATTTCGATATCTAGAATTGAAGATTTATATCTGAAATTGCTTTCAAATCCTTTGCCTCGATCGGCAAGATTTCTTGGTGCAAAAGTAATATCAGATGAAGGGGATAAAATCAGGAAATAAGGAAGAGAAACGTCTAATCCTTCGCTACCAAATTGAATCTTTGGTTCTAGAAATCCTGAAAGACGGTCCGTGGTAGCAGGAAAGGGTACCCACGGTAACCAAAGAACCGATCTTCCAAATACTTCCAGCTCCATATCTGAAATACTCCCTCGGCCGTTATCATTAACAATGACATCACTGCCATTAATTTTCCATCCTCCAGGATTATTGCTGCAGCTGGACATAACGACCGTTTCCATTTTAAAAAGGTTAGCTTCTCTATTCAGCGTCCCGAAGGTTAATTCCAGAGGGCTTTGATTTCGCTGAAGCGTTCCATTTATAGCAGATAATTCTTCACCAGAATTTTGGATATTAAGAGATTCAAAAGTGAGTCGAAAAAGCTCGCTGTTCAGGGAGCCAGCTTTCACAAACCCTGAATATTCATTGCCGTTTCTAGTGACGTTTGCTTCGTTAGCTTGGATTATGTTGCTTGCAGAGAGAATCGAGACATTTCCTTCTAATTTAAAGGTATTATTATTCTCAACCTCTGTAATATTTGCTGATATGCTGGGAGTAGAACTATATTCCATCTCCCAAAAGGGAATATTTGGGCACGCATGTTCTTTACTAAAAAGCGGAAACGCTGTTAGCAATAAAAAGAACTGTACTAATCTAATATTCATAGCCCCACATTAGTTAGAACAAAGAATCTCTCAAAAGTTTGATATTTCGATGTATTTTGGGATTTCAAGTAACGCCTCTTTACCAAAGAATATCTCATCACCAATTTTGAAAGTAGGAATTCCAAATACTCCGAAATCTACTGATTTTGTAGTGTTTTCAAGCAATTTATTTTTGGAGGATGGATCTTCACTTACATTTATTAATGCATCTGCATCAAGCCCTTCAGAAAGTAGAAAAGACTTAAGGATTTCTGCATCATCAAGCTTTAAATTTTTTTCCCAAATACCTTTAAACAAGATGTCGGTAACTTTAATTTTTAGATCATCCTCGCTAATGCCAGCCAGCATTCGCATCAATTGCAATGTGTTTAGAGGGAAGTGGGAATTCATTTTAAAGTCATTGAGAGCATGTCTCGAAATAAATCTTTGCATCTCCTTCATCATGTAACTCATCTTATTAGGGATTTCAGCAAACGCCATCCATGGGGGTTGATTGCCGGTAGATTTAAATACTCCTCCCAACAAGCAGGGAAAGTAATCAACGGATACATTATTTTCCTCTTCAAATTTTGGCAGCACTTTATGACAAAAGTAGGCATTTGGGCTTGCCAAATCAAATATAAAATCAATTTTCATGTTTAAATTATACTAGTAAGCATACTTATAGATGGAGCTGAAATGAATTTAAAAGACAAAGTGCTATTTATCACTGGGGGAAGCAGAGGAATTGGCTTAGCGATTGCTAAGAAAGCGGCAGTAGATGGAGCAAAGATTGCCATAGCAGCTAAAACTGCTGAACCGCATCCTAAATTACCGGGAACTATATTTACCGCAGCTCAAGAAATTGAGGAAGCTGGAGGAGTGGCTCTTCCACTAGTTTGTGATGTTCGTTCAGAAGAAAGTGTCAGAGAAGCTATTAAAGTTACGGTTGAAACATTTGGCGGTATAGATATCTGCGTCAATAATGCATCTGCCATTCAACTTACTAACACAACCGATACAGACATGAAGCGCTACGATCTCATGCATCAAATCAATGGAAGGGGTACCTTTATGGTCAGCAAGTATTGTATTCCTCATCTTAAGCAATCCACTAATCCTCATATTTTGAATCTTGCCCCGCCCTTGGATATGGAAGAGAAATGGTTTGCAGGCCATGTTGGTTACACCATGGCAAAATATACAATGAGCATGTGTGTTTTAGGCATGTCTGCAGAATTGAAAGAATTTGGGATAGCGGTCAATGCCTTATGGCCTAGGACTGCAGTTGCAACTGCTGCAGTTAAAAATGTTTTAGGAGGGGAGCAGCTAATGAATATTTCACGTTTCCCCGAGATCATGGCAGATGCGGCCTATGCTATTTTTAATAAATCTTCTCAAGAATTCACTGGAAATTTCTGCATTGATGACCTTATTTTGTATGAGGCAGGAGAGAGAGATTTTAGCAAGTATGCTGACGTTCCCTTTGAGCAATTAGCTCCAGATTTTTTTGTACCTGATAACACACCACTCCCTGAGGAAATAAAAAATAGTTAGCTCCAAAGATAAGGCTTTTAGATTTGCTAAAGACTTTGACCCAGCAATTAACAAAGTTTATCCACTTATTGAAGAGGCTAGCGGTAGAGAATATTTTAGAGTTTCCTCGGAAAGCAGCACATTTATTGTTTGCTTAGCAAGCAATGCCAATCAAGCAGAGTTCTATAAATTAGCAACTCAACTAAGTAAAGGAGGGGTTCGTGTTCCTGCTTTGCTCTCTATCGCAAACGACCAGATGCTTTCAGTGCAGGAAGATTTTGGAGAGGATTGTTTGCTCTACCACCCAAACCCTTATTCTGAAAACCTAATTGAGGCAACCCTTCAACAGTTATCACTATTGCAGCATCTTCCCATTAATGATCTACCTTTGCTCGAACCTAAGGATTTAATAAAGCAAGCATCACTCATGCAATCCATTTTTCTTGAAAGCTTTTTAGAACTTCCAAGAGATCAAAATTTATGCGCCTTCCTTGAGAATCTTGCCCTTAGTGTTGCAGCTCAGCCACAAGTAAATTGTCATTTTGACTTTGAAAGAAGAAATCTCTTTCTTTTGGCTAATGGAGAGATAGGCATCATTGATTTTCAGGATTTAAAAAGAGGACCTTTAGGAATTGATTTGGCTGGTTTTTGTATAGATCATTACTTATCAGTTGATAGGGAGAGGATAAATAATTGTTGCAGCATGCTTCTTAAGCTTGAGCATTTTAATTTTTCTGATGCTGAGTTAGTTGAGATGGTGTTAATGGCTGCATTACAGAGAAATGCAAGAATCCTAGGTGTTTTAAGTAATCTCTATCTAGAACAGCAACGTGCATTTAGATTGCCAGACTTAGAGCAGATTTTAAAAAATTTCATTGATATTACCTCACTACTGAACCTTAAAGAATTTTCTGTTTTAGAAGATGCTCTTAAACTTATCCCTACAAAGGTAGCTGCAATATGCAAGCAATGATTCTTGCTGCTGGGCTAGGCAAGCGACTCAGGCCTTTAACCGATAAGGTTCCTAAACCTTTAATTGAAGTAGGGGGCATACCCTTGATCGAGAGAGTGTTACTAAAACTTCATGAATTTGGCTATCGTCGCTTTATCATTAATACGTTTCATCTAAGCGATCAGCTTATTGCTTGGGCTAACAGCACCAAGATTGATGCTGAGATCATTCTTTCAGTTGAGACCGATCTTTTGGGAACAGGAGGAGGCATTCTTAATGCAAGCCATCATTTTACTAAAGAGAAATTACTTATTTGTAATAGCGATATTTTATTTAACTTTGACTTAGATAATTGCTTCACTGCAAACCATCCTATTCAGCTCATTGGAGTGCCCAATCCAGCGTTTAAATCTGAAGGAGACTTTAGCATCACGCCAGAGGGAATAGTTAGCCTTGAAAAGACAAATGCAATTACGTTCGCTGGCATTTCTCTGGTTGATCCAGCCATATTTACCGAACATAAAACCAAGGATTTCCCATTTGATTTATGGAAAACAATTTATCAACCATATATCATGTCATCTCAAGTTTCTGGAGTTGAACTCCATGATTTTTGGATGGACATTGGAACCATAGAAAGACTGCAGGAGGCTAATAATTCAATCCATGACTGACGTTCGCATTGCACCATCAATTTTATCTGCAAACTTTGCTGCATTGGGCGCTGAGGTCAATGCTGTTCTTGATGCTGGAGCGGATTGGATTCATTTTGATGTAATGGATAATCATTATGTGCCAAACCTGACAGTCGGACCCATGGTTTGTAAATCTCTTAGAGATTCTGGGGTAAAGGGTTTTTTAGATGTCCATTTAATGATTACTCCGGTTGATGCTCTTGCACAATCTTTTATTGAAGCTGGCGCAGATCTTATTTCTTTTCATCCGACTGCAACTGGGAATATTGAGGAAACCATCGCAATGATTAAATCCTCAGGAACTAAGGTTGGCTTGGCATTGAATCCAGACGAAGATGTATCGCTTATTGAGCCATATATTTCTAGTCTTGATTTAGTTCTTATGATGTCGGTTTTTCCTGGATTTGGCGGTCAAAAATTTATACCTGAAGTTTTAGATAATGTGAAATTAGTTAGAAGCATGATTGATGCCTCTGGAAATGATATTAAGCTTGAGATTGATGGCGGCATTAATCAAGATACTATCGGACAGGCCTATGCCGCTGGCGCAGATACTTTTGTTGCAGGCTCCGCTATTTTTAATACTTCCGATTACAAAGAAACAATTACCCAGCTTCGTGCGAGCCTTTCAACTTAGCTTCATACTTTCACTCTTGATTATGCCCCATGAGATATCGGGAGCATCCATCATCTTTAAAAACGAAAGCGGACAAGATGTTTTTCTCAATGTTGAGATAGCAAACAATTTTACCAAAAGAAAAAATGGCCTTATGTACAGAGAATCTCTTTCAGAAGATTCAGGGATGCTATTTATATGGGATCAGGAGGATACTCGGTGTATGTGGATGAAGAATACTTATATTCCTCTAGACCTAGTATTTCTAGATAGGCACAGTAAAATTCTGAGCAAGCATAACTTAGTCCCAGAATCAGAAGAGAGCGTTTGCTCAAATTCTCCTGCTAGATTTGCCATTGAAACAAATGCAGGCTGGTTTAAAAAACAAGGCATTAAGGTTGGAAGCAACATTACTTTTAACAACTAAATAATGGACATCAAGGAATACAACGACTTAAAAAGTAGTGGTTACACTGTGGTGCCAGTCTCAAAGAGGTTGGCGGTAACAGATGAGAATCCTGTGTCGCTTTTTGCAAAAGTCAGGGATCGCAAAAATAATTTTTTGCTTGAATCGGTAGAGGGAGGCAACACCTGGGCGCAATATTCAATTATTGGATTTGACTGCACCGAGACAATTAAAGTCTCTGGTAATAATGTCATTATTACCAAAGACGCTAGTTGTGAGACCATTAAGTCAGACAATCCACTTGATGTTTTAGCAATGAAAGTTAAAGAAGAAAAGAATTTTTCTTTGGAAAACATGCCAAGATTCTACGGCGGCTATGTGGGTTTCTTTGCCTATGAAAGTGCAGGCTATGCTGAGAAGAGATTGGCCCAATTACCCCCCAAACCATCTAAATTTAAAAATCATATGCCCGAAATTTTATTGATGAAGGCAAATAAAATAATAGTGTTTGATAATTTTCATAACACCGTAGATTTGATCATCAATGCAAATCCACAAACGGATGCCCTGCAAACTATTGAAGAGGAGCAACAAAAGATCGAATCTTTGTTACTCGCGCCCAACAAAGCTAAATTTAGAGAACTCAAAGAACCCAATAACAGCTTTGCCTTTAGTTCAAACTTTACCTTGGAAGAATATGCGCAAGCAGTTAATAGAATAAAACAATACATACTCGATGGAGATGTCATGCAGGTTGTTTTAGCCCAAGATTTTTCTAGTCCCTTTCAAGCTGATTCACTAGATCTCTATAGGGCCTTACGAACTCTGAATCCATCTCCCTACATGTATTATCTGGATATAGACGATTGCAAAATTGTTGGCGCCTCACCTGAAATTCTGGTTCGTATGGAAGACAGCAAGATGACGGTCAGACCTATTGCAGGCACTAGGAAAAGAGGCCTAACTCCTGAAGAAGATAGTGATCTTGAGAGGGATCTTTTGAGTGATGAAAAGGAAAGAGCAGAACACCTCATGCTAATTGATTTAGCCAGAAACGATGTTGGCAGGGTTGCTGAGTTTGGATCGGTTACGGTTACTGAGAAAATGATTGTAGAGAGATTTTCTCACGTGATGCACATAACTTCTAACGTTGAAGGAAACCTAAGGCAGGAGCTCTCCTTTATTGATGCTATGAAGGCAGCTCTTCCAGCGGGCACCTTGTCTGGAGCTCCAAAGATCAGAGCCATGGAAATAATTAATGAACTGGAACCAAGTTCAAGAGGAATTTATGGGGGCGCTGTTGGATATATTTCCTGGAACGGCGATATGGATACTGCCATTGCTATCAGGACTGCGGTCATCAAGGATGACACCATCCATGTGGGAGCAGGGGGTGGTATTGTGGCAGATTCAACTGTTGAAGGTGAGTGGCAAGAGGCGATACAAAAGCATAAAGTTTTTGCTGCTGCTATGGAAATGCTTCGATGATCGCTGTTATTGATAATTACGATTCATTTACTTTCAACTTAGTACATTATTTGAGTGAGATTGATAAAGACATCATGGTTGTTCGCAATGATGAATTGAGTGCTGACGAGGTCCTAGGTATGCAACCCTCTAGAATTATTATTTCTCCAGGTCCATGTACTCCAACAGAAGCTGGTATTTCAGTAGAGCTGGTTAAGAAATCTAACGTACCTCTGCTTGGCGTTTGCTTGGGTCATCAATCTATTGGCGCAGCTTTTGGTGCAGAAATTATAAAAGCCCCATCACTGTTTCATGGGAAGAAGTCTATGGTAAGACATAATGACTCATTGCTATTTAGAGGCATTGATAAAGAATTTGAAGTGGTCAGATACCATAGCCTTATCATTGATAAGGCAACCCTGCCTGCTGAACTTGAGGTAAATTGTACCCTTGTAGATGATCAGGAAATTATTATGGGGATTGCCCATACATCCCTTCCTATTTTTGGAGTCCAATTCCATCCAGAATCTATAGAATCAACATTTGGTAAAAGAATATTAAGAAATTTTATGGAAATTTCATGAACCTCAGAAACGCCACAGAAGAGATACTTGATCACCAAGATCTTTCGCAAGAGAAGATGGAGTCCTGCATGCAAAGCATCATGGATGGCGCTCAAACCACTGAAGAGATCAGGGAATTTTTACTTGCACTCAATCAAAAAGGCTATGCTATCGATGAGCTTGTTGGTGCTGCTAAAGTTATGAAAGAAAAATCCCCTAGGCTGGGAATTAATTGCATAAATAACATTGATACTTGTGGAACAGGTGGAACAGGGTTGCATGTATTTAATTGCTCATCAGCTGCTGGTATCGTAGTTGCCTCGCTTGACCATCAAGTCACTAAGCATGGAAATAAAGGTATAAGTTCAAGCAGCGGAAGCGCAGACTTCTTCTCAAATCAAGGAGCAAATATCCAACATGATCATGAAAAAATTGAAGCCATTCTAGAAGCAAGCAATTTTATTTTTTTATTTGCTCCGCTGCATCATCCTGCAATGAAATTTGTCATGGAGGCAAGACAATCCATTTCAGAAAAAACTATTTTTAATCTTTTAGGACCGCTAACCAATCCTCTTTCTCCAACCTCTCAAGTGATTGGTTTATTTTCTGAAGAGTATCTAGAGCGTTATGCCATTGCTGCATCCCGCTTGGGTATTAATAGAGCTGCCATAGTTCATGGCGAGGATGGTTGCGATGAAGTTTCCGTTTTTGCAAAAACTCAAGTTGTTGAAACCCAGAATGGAGTTACGAAGTCTTGGAGTTTTAACCCATCAGATTTTGAGATAGAACATAAAAATCTTGCTGATGTCCAAGTCAACAATCCTGAAGAGAGTTCTCAGCTAATCTTAGAGGCCTTCGAAGGGAGAGAGAGCCCAGCTTCAGACATGATTGCAATTAATGCTGCGTTTGCAATTTACGCTGCTGGTTCCATGTCTTTAGAGAAAGCTTTTGTGGATGCTAAGGCAGCAATGAAAGAGGGGTTGGCGCTTGGAACACTCAGAAAATATATAGATGCCACTAATCAACAATGAATATTCTTGATCAAATTGTTGCCAAAAAGAAAATTGCTATAGAGTCAAAAAAAGCTGGCATATCTTTAAAGGAATTGCGCGATTCAATTGAAGAGATGTTGCCTACAAGGTCTTTTAAGAAGAGTTTAGACGAAGGTATTACAAAAAATGGTCTAGCTATTATTGCTGAAGCTAAAAAAGGCTCCCCAAGCGCAGGCATTATTAGCAAGAATTATGATCCCATCAAGGTTGCTCAAATGTATGAAGCATCTGGAGCAAGCTGTGTTTCGGTACTTACCGAGGAAGACTTTTTTCATGGCAATGAAGCTCATTTATCTGCAGTTTTAGAAAATATCAAACTGCCTGTCTTAAGAAAAGACTTTATTATCGATGCTTGGCAAGTATACGAATCAAGGAAGTTGGGCGCAGATTGCATTCTTTTAATTGCAGCAATACTCTCAAATACAGAAATTGAGGATTTTGCTGCGATAAGTGAATCGATTGGTTTGGATACAATTGTTGAGGTTCATGATGAAGAAGAGCTCTTGCGTGTAAAAGATATATCGAATGCCATCATTGGGATTAATAATCGAAATCTGAAAGATTTTAGTGTGAGTTTAGATACCACTCTTAGGCTTAAAGAAAAACTGAATCCTAATCAGTTATTTATTTCAGAATCAGGCATTAAAACAAAAGCAGATATTGCCTATCTCATGGAACATGGTGTTCGAGCATTCTTAATTGGAGAGTCTTTTATGCGCGATCAAGATTTATTGAGCACTATAACCAATGACTCAGCGTAGTCATTACCTTTGCACTTAATTGCATTAATTTCTTAGTTGGCTCCTTAAGATCGTCAGCCCCTGCAGCTTTGGCTGCTTGTCCATGATCATCCTCATCCTCTCGCATTGCCTTTAAGATTGCATGGGTTTTGTTATCCGTAAGAGAGATTTGGTCTATGTGGCTATTAAGATGCTTCACGACTTGTTTTTCTGTTTCCTCGACGAAGCCCAGGCTGGTTTTTTCTCCAAACTTACCAACCGCATAACCCAGAGTAAATGAACCCAGATACCAAAAACTATTAAAAATAGAAGGTCTGCCATCTAATTCATCCAAACGTTCTTTGCACCAAAGCAAATGATCGGTTTCTTCCTCTCCGGCTTGGATTAAATGCTGTCTTATTTCAGGGTCCTTGCTTGCTGTTGCCTGACCTCGATAGAGGGCCTGTGCTGCTACTTCGCCTGCCAGGTTAACTCGCATTAGTCTTTGGGCAAGCTTGGTGTCTTTTTGATTGAGCGTATCTTTAAATTCTTTGCCAGGAGTTTCTCTATTGGTCCCAGGCTTTGTAAAACTAAGTGTTTTCAAAGCAATATCAAATTCATTTACTAAAGCATCCATTCTTGATTTCATAGCGCTTTATTACCAATATCTTTTCTAAAGTACATGCCATCAAACTCAATACTTTGAATTGTTTGATAAGCAGATTGCTGAGCATCTGCCAGATCTCTACCCAAGGCAGTTACGCATAGGACTCTGCCACCATTTGTTACCAAGGAGTTTTGATCAAGTTTGGTGCCAGCATGAAAAATTTTAGTGTTGCTTTTTTCAGTTGCAGGCAACGTTATTTCAGAGCCCGTCGGATAATTGCCTGGATAACCAGGAGCCGAGATTACCACACCCACTGCCGACTCTTTTTTCCATTCAATGTTTATTGTATCTAGCTTATCTTGTAGTGCTGCCATACAGATTTTATTCAATGATGTTTCTAATCTCATTAAGATGGGTTGTGTTTCAGGATCTCCAAATCTGCAGTTAAATTCTAAGACCTTAATTTTATCTCCATCAATCATAAGACCCGCATATAAAAAGCCATAAAATGGAGATGACTCTTGTATTAAGCCATCTGCAGCTCTTTGCATTACTTCAGACATGACCTGTTTATGAATACTTTCTGTAACTATTGGAGCGGGTGAGTATGCTCCCATCCCTCCGGTATTGGGACCAGTATCGTTTTCAAAGATTGTTTTATGATCTTGACTGGTAGCTAATGGCAGGATTTTATTTCCAGCTACAACGGCGATGAAGCTTGCTTCTTCACCTTTAAGGAATTCTTCTAGTATTACCTGATTACCCGCATCACCAAAAGCAGCATTGTTCAGCATCTCGTTTAGGGTTTCGAGGGCCTCTTCTTTGCTATTACAAATTACTACCCCTTTACCTGCAGCCAAACCATCGGCCTTAATAACGATAGGATAGTTAACTGATTTAGCATAGTCGGATGCTTCCTCAAAATTAGTAAAAGACTGATAGCCTGCGGTTGGAATAGCGTATTTTTTAAAAAACTCTTTAGCAAAAACTTTAGAACCTTCTAATCTTGCTGCTTTTGCAGTTGGCCCAAAAGCTAAAATATCTTTGGCAGCAAGATAATCAACAATTCCATTTACCAGTGGAACCTCTGGTCCAACAATTACTAGATCAATAGCATGATCTTTGCATGCTGTAGCAACAGCATCAAAATCATTAATATCTACATTTAAGTTCGTGATATGGTCTTCTAGGAGGGTGCCTCCGTTGCCTGGAGCAACAAAAACCTTGCTATCATCATCTTGGGCAGACTTCCATGCTAGGGCATGCTCTCTGCCACCGCTGCCAAGAATAAAAACATTCATTGAATCAATGTCTAAAGTGGCGAATGCCTGTGAAAACCATTGCCATATCGTGCTCATTAGCGGCTGCAATCACTTCTTCATCTCGCATGGAGCCACCAGGTTGAATGATAGCGGAGATTCCCACTCTGGCTGCTTGATCTATGCCATCTCTAAAAGGAAAAAACGCATCTGATGCCATTGAGCAACCTTTGGATTCAAGCCCTGCATCCTTGGCTTTCATGGCAGCAATCTCAGTACTGACAACTCTGCTCATCTGGCCGGCACCAACTCCTATAGTTTGACCATTCTTTGCAAAGACAATAGCGTTTGATTTCACAAATTTAGCTACCCTCCATGCAAACCACATGTCTTTTAATTCTTGATCGGTAGGTTTGCGTTTAGAAACAATTTCAAAAGTGCTTGGTTCTTCATTGGAATCATCAGCATCTTGCCAAACCAAGCCCCCATCAATTTTTTTAATGGTATAGGGATAAGGGTCGGTTGCATTGAGTTCTACCTCAAGCACTCTAACATTTGGTTTGCTGGACAGCACTTTTACTGCTTCAGCATTAATCTTGGGCGCAATAATTATTTCTACAAATTGCTTATCAAGAATTCTTTGTGCTGTTTCTTCGTTTACTTCTTGGTTAAATGCAATCACCCCACCAAATGCTGAGGTTGGATCTGTTTCAAAAGCTAGCTCATAGGCATCTAAAATATTTTTGCTTACTCCTACGCCACATGGATTGGCATGTTTCACAATCACGCATGCAGGATTATTAAACTCTTTGACGCACTCATAAGCAGCATCGGCATCTACGAGATTATTAAAAGAGAGCTCCTTGCCCTGTATGGGGTGAGTATTAGCAATATGATTATGCTTAAGGTTAGCAAAAGGTTGAAGAAAACCATCTTGGTGTGGGTTTTCTCCATATCTTAATTTTTTTAAGTTTGCTAATTGCCAGTTTCCAAAATCAGATGTTTCTTCAGCGCTGTTTAAATATTCTGCAATTGCCTTATCGTAGGCAGACATAGTGGCAAATACTTTTTGAGCCATTTCTTTTCTAAACTCTTGGGAGATTCCAGTATCCGATTCCCATGCATCAATGAATAGTTGGTAATCAGCAGGATTGGAGAGAACTGTTACCCTTTGAAAGTTCTTAGCAGCAGCTCTGATCATAGTTGGGCCACCAATATCAATGTTTTCAATAGCTTCAGCTTCGGAAACATTGTTACGGACAGTTTCTTGGAATGGATACAAATTGACTACAACCAGATCGATGGAGTCATAATGCATAGCCGCTAACTCCCCCTTGTCTTGATCTCCTCTATTCAAGATTCCTGCATGGACTTTGGGGTGTAAAGTTTTTACTCTTCCATCCATCATTTCTGGATGGCCTGTAAAGGTGCTGACCTCTATGACGCTGCTATCAATAGCTTGAATGGCTTTGAAAGTGCCTCCAGTCGAAATAATTTGAACATTTTTTGATTTCAAAAAAGAAACCAAAGTTTCAAGCCCTGTCTTATCGGATACGCTAATTAAAGCCTTTTGAATCGTGTTAGACATTTTCTTTGAGCAAATCGTAGCGTTTAAGTTTTTTCCTTAGAGTGCCTCGGTTTATACCAAGAATTTCGGAGGTTTTAGATTGATTGAAGTTAGTGAACCTAAGAGTTTCTAGGAGTAGTTGAGGTTCAACTTCTTGCAGAACCAAATCATAAACATTAGCTGGTTTTTCTCCATTTAAGTCGCTGTAGTATCTTTTTATAGATTTGCGAACTCTTTCACTGATTGTTTTATTACCAGCAAAAGCTTTTTTGGAATTAGTTAAATTTTTCTTCAATGTTAATCAGGGTGAGAAGAAAGTTTACTATTGATTAAAAAATGATCAACCGTTTAGATAATAATCTTTGAAGTATTTTCATTTGAAAGAGAAACATAGCAAAGACTATCTTTTCTTTTAACAAGATGCATCATTGAAGTATAGCCGGGCTGCAAGGAAACAAATTGTTTTGGATTGCAAAGCTTGTCGTAAACCGCATTGATAACCATGAAATGCGAAAAGATGATTGAATCTGCATCAATATTTAAGAGCTCTTTGATGATTTGATTCTGCCAATCTTTTAAATAGTTTGGGAGCTTAGATGAATGAGTAGCGGCGACTCTTCTTAGCCATTGGTTTTTTTTCTTTGCTTTTTGACTTGGTATTTCATCAAACTCACTCATTATTTTAATTGGCTTTTTTAAGGTTTGTCCTAAAGGCTCAGCGGTCTCCATGGCTCTTTTTTTAGGGCTCGAAATAAGTTGTAATGCTGGAGAATTAAATTTAGCTAATTCTCTTGCTGATTCTATTGCTTGGGATTTTCCTTGCAAGCTTAAACCAGGATCTGATTTGCCACCCCAGGATATAGATGCTTCCCCGTGTCGAACTATGTAAATATTTATATCTTTCACGTAATATCTAATTTTGCATAAAAAAATGAGAGTTCCAAGATTCTATATAAACCCTATTGCTGATAGCAGTGTATCTACCATTGATGATATTCATCAGTTTCAGCATATTACTAAAGTTCTCAGGATGGGAGTTGGATCTGAGTTGGAGCTATTTGATGGATTGGGAACCCAAGTAAGAGCCATTATTCAATCAATTAGTAGAAATAAAATCGAATACAAAATTATCTCTAAAGACACCACTCACAAAACTAATGAAAGGAGTGTATCAGCAATAGTGCCCGTCATAAAGAGAGATGCTTTTATCTTTATGGTTCAGAAGCTGACAGAGGTTGGTGTAGAAAAAATATTGATCTATAGATCTGAATTAGAGGATCAAACAGTGAGGAAAAAGAAGAATTTTGCTTGGGATGATTATGCAAGAGATATTGCTAGCAGAGCATGCGAGCAATCTGGAAATAATTTTTTACCTAATTGTGAAATTGCTGAGAGTCTTCAAAAAGCTCTTGAGTTTTCTCACGCAAGTTTTGAAGATGGTGTTTTCGTTTCATTGGATCCAAATGCTGCTTCCTCGATTTTTGATATTAGCAGTCATGCGAACCAAGCATTAACTGTTATTTCGGGTCCAGAGTCAGGATTTTCAGATAATGAATTAAATATCTTGAAAGCTAACAATGTAATGTCTTGCTCTCTTGGTAGGAATATTTTGAGAGCTGAAACTGCGCCCATTGTTGCAGTTTTTGCATTAATGAGATAATTAACCTATGTATTTATTCATAACGGATAATCCTGAGCAACTCAAGACTTATAAAGACACTTCCGTTTTTATGATGGAAGAATTGATTGCTGCTGGAAATAAAGTATTTTGCTGCGAGCCCAAAGACCTTTTTATTAAGAACAATACATTTTATGCAAAAGCCTCAATTGTCGAGCATGCAAACGTAGAACAATTAATTCTTGGAGCCCACCAAGAGCTATCATGCATTGATACCGAGGCTGTGTTTATGCGCAAAGACCCACCTATCGATGCCTCTTATTTGAATTGCTTGTATATGTTGAACATGATGAAAAGGCTTGGAATTAGAGTCATCAATGATCCTGAAGCTCTGCTTGGTTTCAATGAAAAATTTTTAGCCTTTGAATTTCATGAATACATGCCGCAAACCATTGTGACTTCAGATATTAATCAACTGCATGCATTTCAAGCCCAACATCCTGTAATGATTCTTAAGCCTCTGAATGCGATGGGCGGAGAATCAATTCATAAATTTGAAGATATTACTGAAAAAGAAGAAGCAATCTTTATGCAAGTTCTCAAAGATCATGGTGGTCTGGTAATGCTGCAAGAGTTTTTACCAGATATTTTTGATGGCGATTACAGAATACTCATTATAAACGGCAAGCCATTTCCCAAGACCATAGCCAGAATCCCTAAAGAGGGAAGTTTTAAAGGCAATCTTGCTGCGGGAGGAACTGCTGTAGGAAAAGAATTGACCGCATTTCAGGAAGAGGTGGGAAACAAGATTGGCAAATTTCTAATGCAGCATGGCATCAATTTTTGTGGCATAGATATGATTGGGGAATACCTTACCGAGGTAAATATAACCAGTCCGACTGGGGCAAGAGAGATTTTTGAATTTGGGGGCGAGAATCCCATCAAAGCATTGTTGGAGAATTTATAAGCTTCATGGATGAATTCGTCTATCAACCCAAAAACAAAGCCTGGGTTACCTTTAGATCAACAATATTTTCTCTGACACTTCATGGGGTCTTAATATTTGGAACTGCCTTTGTAGCATTTGAATTTCTTCAAGATCTTAAAAAAACACCAGTGGTTAATATCAAACTTGCAAACCATAACTTTGACTCAGTTGGTAAGGCTTCAAGTTCATCGGATCAACAAAATTCTGAGAATGCAAATATTGATTCAATGAGCGATGCAAATGATGCTAAAGTTTTTGCAGTAAGAAGACTGGATGAGGATTCTCAATTATCAAACCCTGAAGCATTGTATTTAAATGCATGGCAACGACAAGTGGAGAGCAGCGGTTATTTCGCTCTTCAGCAGCAAAGTTTGGATTCTAATTTTACTGTGAGAGTTAAGGTCATTATTGATTCCGCTGGATTAATTCATTCAAGCGAGCTACTGAAATCTTCTGGCGATCCTCTAAAGGATCAAATGGCATTAGCAATCCTCTATCAAGCAGCTCCTTTCCCAGCTTTCCCAGCAAGCATGATGGAAAATTATGAAAGACTTGAGATCATCAGAGATTGGAACTTCCAAGAATAGCATGCAAGTGATGGCGCTAGATTTTGGGACTTCAAAAGTGGGAGTCGCTGTAGGCAATACCAAAACAAAAACCTCCTCACCAATCAGTACCCTCAAATATAATTCCTATAAGCATTTGTGGAGTTTATTAGGGCCTATGGTTACAGAGTGGGAGCCGGCTTTAATAGTGGTTGGCATGCCCTTGCATATGGATGGAGAAGAAAGTACGCTCTCTGATCTTGTTAAGGCATTTGCAAAAAAATTAGAAACGCAATTTGATCGAAAGGTAGTGCTGGTTGATGAGAGACTAACTTCCAGGGAAGCGAGATCAATGACAACAAATCTAGATGAAATAGATCAATTAGCGGCAAAAATTATTTTAGATACTTGGATAAATCACAGTGAGCATTCCTAGCGCATTTATTGATCAAGTTATTGATCAATCTAATATTGTTGATGTCATAGGTAAAAGGCTACCTTTAAATAAAAAGGGCTCAAATTACTGGTGCAAATGCCCGTTTCATGATGACAACAATCCATCAATGGCAGTCAATGAAGATAAACAGTTTTTTTATTGTTTTGTATGCCAGGAATCCGGGAACGTCATACATTTTTTAAGAAAATATGACGGCATGGAATTTACCGATGCTGTGGAGTCACTTGCAAGCTTGGTCGGTTTACAGGTCCCCTATGAGCGCCAACAAAGTAATGTTACCAAGGAAAGCCTTTCACCTATCAAGCAAGCAGCAGAGCATTTTGCGAGCAATCTTTTTTCTAGTCGAGGTAAGCAGGCACGAGATTATCTCAAAGCCAGGGGTATTACAGAAAAGACTGTTCGATATTTCAACTTAGGCTATGCAATCGATGCTTGGGATAATTTGCTAAAACTTCTTGAAAAAAATTACGACGCAAAAGTTTTAGAAAAAACAGGCCTCATTATTTCTAATCAAGATAAAACCTATGACCGTTTTCGAGGCAGGGTCATGTTTCCAATTCGAAATCTAAAAGGGGACATCATAGCTTTTGGGGGAAGAATCATTGATGAAGGCGAACCAAAGTATTTAAATTCTCCAGAAACCGAAGCATTTCATAAATCAAACGAGCTTTACGGTTTATTTGAAGCCAAAGATTCTACTAAACAAATAGAATCATTGGTTGTCGTAGAAGGATACATGGATGTGATTTCGCTTCATGAGCATGGTATTAAAAATGCAGTTGCAACTTTGGGGACCGCGATCACTCATCAGCACCTGACTAAACTTATGCGCTTTGCAAACAAAGTAGTTTTTGCCTTTGATGGAGACGAAGCTGGTCAAAAGGCTGCATGGAAGGCTGTTGAGAATGCGCTGCCAATCTTAAGAGATGATACCGAGATCTCATTTATCTTTTTTGAGGAGGGAGAGGATCCAGATTCTTTTGTGTCAAAAAAGGGCAAAGATGCCTTTAAGAAAATTACCAATGAATCTATTTCTCTCTCTGAATACTTCTTTGATAAGGTGAAAGCCTATAATTTAGAAAGGCTTGAGGGTAGATCCCAAGCTATTGCATTTGCAAAACCTCATATTGATTCTATAAATAATGAGGTTATTCGCTCAGTCTATCTCAATGAACTTTCAAAAATTTGTGATGTAACCCTTGCACAGCTTCCCAAAACAGGAGAAAACCAATATAAACCCCAAGCCAACCAACCAAAAGATA
>VMDH01000009.1 GCA_008080945.1 Gammaproteobacteria bacterium
TTGCAAGCACTACCGTATCCCCAACAGGAGCTCCTTTTATTTCTTTTATTCCAGCTACCAAATAACCCACCTGACCCGTTGATAGCTGGGGCATTTTTTTCTTTTTAGGAGTGAAGATTCCTACTTCATCAGCGTTATGCTGCTGCCTGGTTGAAAAAACTCTAAACTTATCACCTGTTTGGATAGAGCCTTGAGTAATTTTAATAAGTGAGATGACTCCTAAATAAGCATCAAACCAAGAATCAATAATTAATGCTCTCAGCTCAGATGATTGTGCCTCAGCAGGCGCAGGAATGAGGTTAACGATTGCCGATAGTAATTCTTGGATTCCCTCTCCAGTTTTAGCACTAACAAGCGGTGCATTGGAGGCATCTAATCCAATCATATCCTCAATCTCTTTTTTTACTCTTTCAGGATCAGCTTGAGGTAGATCAATCTTATTAATCACAGGGATTACTTCTAAACCATGATCTACTGCTGTGTAACAGTTGGCTAATGTTTGGGCCTCAACGCCTTGCGATCCATCTACAACTAAAAGAGCTCCCTCGCATGCATAAAGCGATCGTGAGACTTCATAGGTAAAATCAACGTGACCAGGAGTATCAATAAAATTTAATTGATAGGTTTTCCCATTCTCTTTGTATTCAAGGGTAACTGCTTGAGCTTTGATAGTGATGCCCCGTTCACGCTCAATATCCATTGAATCAAGGATTTGATCTGCCATTTCACGCTTAGAAAGTCCGCCACAAAATTCGATTAATCTATCTGACAGGGTCGATTTTCCATGATCGATATGGGCAATAATAGAAAAATTACGTATTTGGTTCATTTAAGCAAAGCTATTCTAAAGTAAAAGTACTAATTTTTAGCTTTTACTTTACAAATTACTCTACTGTAATCGCTACAAAGAATCTATTGGCACCTCTTCGCCCTACCAAAGCAATACGATCACCAGATTCAAAATCTTCAACGGCATTTTCAAAATCTTGAACATTTTGAATAGGATATTTCTTTCCAGAAGCTCTAATTTCAGTAATAACATCACCACGGGCTATTCTGCCACTAGCTGGAGAACCAGATGCAACTCTCGTGACTACAACACCCTCAATACCTTCCCTGCCAGTATTTTCCTCGGTAGCATCAGCAATTCTCATTCCTAGTGGATCTTCAGTTGCTGAGTTTCGTGCTGGAACAAAGGATCTGTCATCCGTTGGCAGCTCACCCAAATCAAAGGTAAGAGTAATTTCTTTTCCCTCTCTAAAAACTTTAGCATCTGCTTTAGTTCCAGGCATTATTCTTCCAACCACATGAGGAAGATCCCCACTAAATTTAATTTCCTTCTCATCAAACTCCAAGATCACATCTCCCGGAAGCAGTCCACCATCATCAGCTGACTCACCTTTCTCAACATCATTGATAAGCGCTCCGTATGGTTTCTTCATTCCTAGAGCTAATGCAAGGTCATTATCTACCTCTCCGACTCTAACTCCTAGGTAGCCCCTAGCAACTTTACCGTTTTTAACTATTTGGTCAGCAACTTCCATGGCAACGTTAATGGGAATTGCAAAAGCTAGCCCTTGATATCCTCCGCTCCTAGAGTAAATCTGTGAATTGATTCCAACCACCTCTCCATCAAGATTAAGAAGAGGCCCTCCAGAATTACCAGGGTTTATTGCTACATCTGTTTGGATAAAAGGCACATAATTGCCTATATTGTTATTGTTAATGCTTCTGCCTTTTGCACTAATGATTCCTGCTGTAACAGAGAAATCAAAAGAAAAAGGGGAGCCGATAGCAATGACCCAGTCACCAACTGATAACTTATCGCTATCACCTATTTTTACTTTTTTTAAGTTATTGCCATCAATTTTAAGCACAGCTAAATCGGATAAAGGATCAACACCAACAATCTCTGCCTGGAATTCTCTTCGATCGTTAAGAGAGACAATAACTTCCGTGGCACCATCAACAACGTGAAAATTAGTAAGAATATACTCGTTTTTGAAAATAAACCCGGACCCAAATCCAACAGCCTCTCTAGTTTCTGGTTCAGGTTGTTGTGGATACTGGCCTCTTGGAATTCCAAAAAATCTTTCAAACTCATCTAGCGGTGACCTTGAAAAATTTCTAGTGACTTCCTTTTTGGAAGTAATATTTACAACCGCTGGCGCAGAATCTTCTACAAGATCTGCTAAATCTGTGGGGAGTGCTGCGTAAGCAAAGTTTCCTAAAAAAAATGGTGTTATGAGTGATAGAAGATAAATAAATTTTTTCATGGGTTACCTCTTAAGTGAGAAGACAATTCTTTCAGCATCTACAGGTCTAACATTTCCGTAAACAGTGATTGTTTTTCCATCTGCAGTCGGATGTAGATAAACCAGGTTATTGCCTTTTCTCCAATACATAGGTTTAGTAAGGCTAGGTTTAGAATTTTCAACATGCAAGATAAACTTTCTTGCTCCATTTGTAAAAATGGCAGGTCTTTCCTTGCTTTGGGTAAACCCAACTGGAACCCATCCTGGATTCATATTAGAGTTTAAGTTCTTTTCATCCATGATATGAAAGAGATGGTCTACTAACAGATCTTCTTCTTGATTTAGTCTGATTTGGCCCTCTTCACTTGCAATAGCATCAGCCAATAATTGTGACGATTCTCTGTCGTAATCAAATTGAGCAGGATTGAAATAGGTGATAAATCCTAAAGTAAGAAAAACGGCAGCTGCAGCTGCAAGAGAATGAGTCATGAAGGTCAATCTCAATTGGCTAAAACTCTTCTTACGAGGCTCAGATAATCTACTCTGTTGCATAATTGATGATATGAGTGAGTAACCTTTGAGATCTCGAGCTAATTGCTCATTATCACTGAGTGATTCAATAAGCTCTTGAGCATCTTCTCGGAGCTCATTGTCGTAAAAAGCAGACAACTTTTCTTTGTTATCCATAAATTTCTTCCTCTTTCATAAAATTGAGAATTTCTTCTCTGGCTCTAAAAATTCTTGATCTAACAGTACCAATTGGGCTGCCAGTAATTTGAGCAATTTCTTCGTAGGACTTCCCATCAAATTCTCTCAAAGAGATTGCTTCCCTTAAATCACTTGGCAAACTGGCAATGAAATCCATAACTGCTTGCATAGATTCTGTTTCAATAGCATGACTTTCTGGGGATGAAACAGATGATTCAAGATCATAAGTGTCATCGATATTATCTGTAATGCCCTGATTTTTAGCCTGCTTTGAACTAAATTCATTTTTTGCCAGGTTAATAGCAATTCTATAAATCCAAGTAAAGAGGGAACTATCTCCTCTAAATGTCTCAATTTTTTTCCAAACTCTAATAAAAGTTTTTTGGGTTAAATCTTCAGCTAAATCTTGAGATTTAGTAAAGGCTAGGAGCGAGGCATACAACTTATTGTTGTATTTAGAAAATAATATATCAAAAGCTGCTTGGTTGCCCTTCCCAACTTCATCAATAAGCTGTGCATCCATATCTTTGAATTGCTCCATTTTGTTACGCATATTTGGACATTAATTATTCTTAAAAGTTCAATTTAAATAGCTTTTTATATATTGGTCTATAAATGCTTCAACCTCATCATTACCTAGCCGCACATTCTTAAAAATATAATCAAATAATGGTTGATCTTCTAAGTCGACCACTTGGGCATAAATTTCAAACTCTTCTTGGGTTAATTGATCCCAATATTTTTGAATAAAATTTCTAAAAAGAAGATCAAGTTCACGCAAGCCTCTGCGGGATCTCCATTTAAGCTTTTGTCTATCCATTTCTAAAAAGTTACTAAACTGTTAAATTAAGCAGCATGACACTACTTGAGAATTATAAGTCATTGCGTTTAATAGGTAATGCAGAAAATATCCAGCAAATGCTGCAGGGTCAGTTGACTTCAGATATTTATGAAGTCACTGAATCTTATTCTCAGCTTTCAGCAATGTGCGATGAAAAAGGTTTTGTAATTGCAGATATGTTTGTGTCTAAAGAAAGGGAGGATTACCTTCTGACTCTTCATGAATCCCTTGTTGACAATGTTAGCGCTGAATTAGAAAGATATCTGCCATTCTATAAAGTGAGCAGTGAAATTGATTCTCGTTTAGTGATAGGAATCATTAAAGATCGCATAGATAAACATCGTTATTTTAAAAATAAGCAAAAGAGCTTTGGTTTAGAATTTCTCAGCACTGCTCCTTCAGATATAAAATCAATTCAGGAATGGAGGCTATTGCACTGGCAGCAAGGCATTTACTTCCTTCAAGATTTTATAAAGCAGGGGCTCAGGCCTCAAGAGATAGGATTTGAGGAAAATAGAATTAGTTTTTCAAAGGGGTGCTACAGAGGTCAAGAAATTATTGCAAGGATGCACTATCTAAATAAAAAAAAGATACCAACAAATCTTATGAGCTCTGAAGAAAAGCCAGAAGATAAGAATATCCTCTCTGAAATAATATTGCATGAAGATCTATATTGGTTTCTTCAGAAATCTAAGTGATATTCCAATCTATTTTTTGAAATCCATTTTTAGATAGATAGTCATTAGCCTTTGCAAAGTGCTGGCACCCAAAAAAACCATTGTGAGCAGAGAGAGGAGATGGATGGGCAGCTTGTAATATTAAATTATTATCTTGATTAATAAGTGCAGCCTTATCCCTGGCATTTTTTCCCCATAACATAAAAACTTTTGAACCAGCCTGAGAACAAATCCTGATAATAGAGTCTGTAAATTGCTCCCAACCAATAGCTTGATGTGAATTCGGTTTATTTGCTTCTACTGTTAAAGAAGAGTTGAGCAATAAAACACCCTGCTTCGCCCATCCAGATAAATTTCCATGAGATAAGATTGTATTTGGAAAATTTTCTAGCAATTCCTTGAAGATATTTCTCAAGCTTGGAGGAATGGTAACCTCAGAGTTAACTGAGAAAGAAAGACCGTGAGCTTGGTTAGGACCATGATAGGGATCTTGGCCGACAATAACGATTCTAACTCCCTCAAATAAAGTAAGATTGAGTGCTTCAAAGATCTTATTAATTGGCGGATAAATAACTTTGCCCTTGCTTAGCTCATTAGCGAGAAATGCCTTAATGTCATGCATATATTTTTGATCGAATTCTTCTTGCAATCTTGATTTCCAACAATTGGGAAGCTTGATATTTCCATCCATAAATTACACCTATTTTATCGCGAAATGTTATCCACAGAAACTGTGGATAAAGTTATGGATAACTAACCTTACTATCTCTGAGATGTTGTTAGCTAGGAGTTTATAAGAAATTGATCAAAAAATGATCAATATTTATAAAATAACCGCAAATCAGTATTTTAAGTAATAATTAGTCCTAATTTTAGTTCAAACCTGAATATTTAATGACCTTCCAATATCATTTTTTTTGGCTGTGGGCAAGTATTAAAATAACTTTTTTTACATTAGAATTAGCCCACCTTATATTTAACATCAAAAATACTTATATTTATGTCCTCCAACGCTCTCTTCAAAGAATTTACTCTTAAAAATTTGGTCCTTAAAAATAGATTGGCTATGGCGCCTATGACCAGAAATTTTTCTCCTAATGGGGTACCTCATAAAGATGCGGCCAGCTATTATGCGAGAAGAGCTGAGGGAGGTATTGGTTTAATCATTACTGAAGGAGTCGAAATCAGCCATGACTCATCAAGCGGATATCCAAATTGCCCAAATTTAAGATCAAAAGAAGCTAGATCCGAGTGGAAAAAAATTGTTAAGGCTGTTCATGATGAGGGATCAAGTATTTTTTGTCAGCTATGGCATGTTGGCGGTATAAGAAAGCCTGGGATGCCTCCTAATCCAGAAATACCTGGATACACCCCATCAGGCTTTGTTAATGCTAATAAAAAAGTAGCCCATGAAATGAGCTTAACTGATATTCAAGACATGATTAATATCTACGCAGATGATGCAAAGATTTGTGAGGATATTGGTTTTGATGGAATAGAGATTCATGGAGCCCATGGTTACCTTATAGATCAGTTCTTTTGGAAGGATACTAATAAAAGAGATGATCATTACGGTGGCAGTTTGGTAAAAAGAGCTCAGTTTGCCTGTGATATTATCGATGCTTGCAAAAATAATACATCTGATAAATTTTTAGTTGGGATTAGATTTTCTCAATGGAAGCAACAAGATTATGATGCAAAAATTGCGGACAACGAGAAAACCCTTTCTGAGTTCCTGCTCAAACTCGCAGACTCAAACCCAGATTTTCTGCACTGCAGTACAAGAAGGTACTGGGAACCAGAGTTTAAATCATCTCACCTCAATCTAGCTGGATTAGCAAAGAAGATTACTGGAATCCCTACTATTTCTGTAGGAAGTGTTGGTCTAAATAAAGATTTTATTAATTTATACGCTGGTGATGATGAAGCTGGTTTTGCAAATATTGATGAGTTAGAACAAAGGCTAGCAATGAATGAGTTTGATTTAATTGCTATTGGCAGGGCTTTATTGAGCGATCCTAACTGGGCCAATAAGATCAAAAATAATCAAACAGATAAAATTCAACAATTCAATAAAACTTTTGTAGAGAATTACTACTAAAAATTATTTTAATGGGTTGCCGCCCAAATAAGACCCTCCATCTAAGATAAGAGTTTCTCCTGTAGTAATTTCCTGTCCGCATGCGAGGTAGTAAATAGCATTTGCTACATCATCAGGCGTACAAACCTTGCCAAGGGGATTGGTGTTCATAATAGTTTCCCGAGTAGCATTATAGATTTCTTCTCCTAGGCCTTTTTTCAGCCACTCACCTTCAATAAAGCCAGGGCATACAGCATTAACTTTTATAGGCCCAAGAGCTCTTGCAAGAGAAGTAGTCATATTGATAAGAGCTGCTTTGGATGCCGCATAAGCAACTGATGAACCGATTGCATTAATACCTGCCATGGATGCAACATTTACTACTGAGCCTATTTCAGAAATATTTAAATAATTAAGTGAATACTTAATAAGGTTATAGGGAGCAATTACATTGGTAGCATATATGCTTAAAAAGTCTTGTGTGTTCAACGCAGACATATCGGCATGATTGAATGCAAATTTAGTTCGAGCTGCATTGTTTACCAATACATCTAGTTGACCAAATTCTTGAATAGTTTCTCCTACAATAGAATTGCAGTTTTCTTCATCACTAATATCTTTTTCAATGACTAGGGTGCGCACCCCATTCGAAGCG
Source organism: Gammaproteobacteria bacterium (assembly GCA_008080945.1). Lineage (GTDB taxonomy): Bacteria > Pseudomonadota > Gammaproteobacteria > Magnimaribacterales > D2472 > VMDH01. Next base: position 7,217 of record VMDH01000009.1, read on the forward strand.
CATTCTTCTGCTATTTTTTCAGCATCACTTCTAGTTGAAGAGCAATTCAAGACGACATCAAAACCAGATTTAGAAAATAATACAGCTGATGCAGCACCAACACCCCTACTCGCGCCTGTAATTAAAACTACCTTAGACATAGCATTTCCTTGCAGTAATCACATGCTCAATATTGTTAAGTTCTCTCAAGCACTCTTCTGAAATAGTCTCATCTAAATCTATAAGATTGATGGCAACTTCATCTCTACTCTTGTTCGACATATCATTAATATTCAAATTCATTGCACCAATTTTGTCAGCAATTTGCCCTATCATTCCGGGCTCATTCTTATTGATAACAATCAATCGATTACCAGTTGAAGGCTCAAGGTAGATATCTGGAAAGTTAACTGAGTTCTTAACAGTGCCATCTCTTAAAAAATTTAGAGTTTGATTGGCTGCCATCATTGCGCAATTAATTTCAGCTTCTTTAGTGCTAGCACCTAGATGAGGAAGCAAAATAACGTTATCTTCCTCAAGATTTTGTTGAATCAATTCAGGTGAAGGAAAATCTGTAACATAGCGATTTAACTTGCCATCTTTTAAAGCTTGAATTACATCAAGTTCGTTAGCAATTCCCTGGCGAGCTAGATTGATAAGAGTTGCACCCTTTTTGCAGTGTGTTAATTCCTTGATGCTGATAAACCCTTTTGTTTCTTCTGTAAGTGGAATATGTATGCTAATAAAATCAGAGTTCCTGATCAAAAACTCTAGGGTTTCAGCTTTTTCAACTTCCCTAGGTAGCCTCCAGGCTGCATCAATGGAAATGTATGGATCATAACCAATCAGCTTCATTCCCAAAGCATGTGAAGCTTGGGCTAATTGTGAACCTATAGAACCCAATCCAATAATTCCGAGAGTTTTTCCCTCTAATTCAGAGCCTTTAAAAGCCTTTTTAGTGCTCTCCATGGACTGATGTAGATCAGCATCATTGGATATCTTGCTATTATTTAAAAAATTAATTCCTTGGACGATACCCCTTGAAGCTAGCAGCATCCCACAAATTACTAATTCCTTGACTGCATTAGCATTTGCCCCCGGGGTATTCATAACAACAATGCCCTTGTTTGTAGCTTCTGCGGTAGGAATATTGTTGGTCCCAGCCCCTGCTCTGGCAATAACCTTCAAAGAATCTCCAAACTCATCCACTGAAAGCTTGTGACTTCTTAATATAATCGCATCAGCGGAACCTTGAACTGTTTCGATGCCAGCATCAGAGAGTTTTTTTAAACCTTCTTCTGCGATGTTGTTGAATGTTTGAACTTTATACATTTTAAAATCTACGACTATAAACCAATATCAGATAAAATCATTACAAAGCTATGAAAAATATACTCGAAATCTCAAATCTTTCCTTCAGCAGAGGCAATAAGCAAATTTTTTCTAGCTTTAGTATGCAATGCCCCTCAGACAAACCGACCTTAATAGTTGGTGACAACGGAATTGGTAAATCGACCTTATTAAATCTCATCGCTGGCATTGAAGTTCCGGATTCAGGTTCTATCAATTTCAATGATTCTTTGTATCAAGAGGGATCAAAAAGTTTAGTTGATACAGAAGATAGAAAGATAGGGTTTATATTCCAAGATTTTGGTCTTTTTGCCCATCTAACGGTTAAACAAAATATTCATTTTGTTAAAGGCGATATCTCTGAACATGAAATAGCCTCAATCATAAACGTCCTGGGTCTGGGAGACATTTTAGATAAAGATGTCGATAAAATTTCAGGTGGGCAACAACAAAGAACCGCTATAGCAAGAACTCTTGTATCATGCCCCGCCATCATCCTTGCTGACGAACCATTTTCAAACTTAGACGAAAAAGTAACTGAAGATATTCAAAGATTTCTAATAGATTGGACGAGAACTAATAATCAAATACTCATTTTAATAGCGCATAATACTGACAAATTAATTTCAGACTTAAAAGATAATACTATTTCATTGAATCAGAAATAGAATTGATAAATTCACTCCAGTAGCTAAATTCTTCCCTGTAGTCTTCTTCCTTATTGGGTGTTAAAGCCTTAAAGTTTCCCGAACTATTTTTAAGATCGTTCATTGAAATCACTCCTGAACCTATAGCTGCACATTTCGCAGCACCCAGCACAGTGCTCTCCTTGTAGTCAGGAACAATAATATTTATATTGCAAATATCTGCCAGCATTTGGCAAAAACTTTGATTATTAGTCATTCCTCCATCTACAGAAAGATTATGAATAGACACAGCATCTGATTCCAGAGCTATTATTAGCTCCTTGACTTGAAAACAAAGAGCTTTAAATACACTCGTAACAAGATCAGAGCGCTCACTATCTGCTGTCATGCCATAAAAGCCTGCACGTATATTTGGCTGCCAGCGTGGAGCGCCTAGACCACTAAATGCTGGTACAAATATAACTCCACCAGAATCCCATTTTGCATTTATCAACTTTTCACTATCTGAAGAGTTTTCAAAAAAATTTAAATTATCTCTCAGCCACTTAATTCCGGTCCCCGCAGAGAAAATACTGCCTTCAAGCGCATAAGCAGTAGTATTTTCTAAAGAATAGCCTGCCGTTGTAAGCAATCCATTTTTTGAATATATTCTTTGGTTTCCTGTATTGACCATCAAAAAACACCCTGTGCCAAAAGTTGCTTTCATAGAATTCACTTCAAAACAGTTCTGGCCCACAAGAGCTGCTTGCTGATCGCCGATCGCACCGTGAATTGGTGCCTGCGTTTCTTGATGCTCACCAAAGAATGCATCATTGTGTTTGATTTTTGGTAGCACTTCTCTTGGGATATTAAAGAGCGTGAGCAATTCATCATCCCAATCTTGGGTATCTATATTGCAAATCATTGTTCTAGAGGCATTTGTGAAATCAGTGAAATGGTCCTTGCCCCCAGTTAGTTTCCAAATCAAAAAAGTTTCAACTGTCCCAAACAAAATATCGCCATTAGATGATAATTTTCTATCGCTATCGTATTTGTCTAATATCCATTTTATTTTTGTAGCTGAAAAGTAAGGGTCTAAAACTAAACCGGTTTTATTTTTTATCGTTTCTTCAAGTCCCTGGGATTTTAGTTCCTCGCAGTACTTTGCGGTCCTTCTATCCTGCCAGACAATTGCATTATGCAAAGGCAAGCCATTAACTCTATTCCACAATAAAGTGGTTTCTCTTTGGTTAGTAATTCCCAAACTGATTACATCACCAAAGCTCCTCATCACATCTGCCAAAGCATCATTTACCGTCTTTTCAATCACGCTTATATCTATTTCTACCCACCCATCTTCTGGGAAAATCAAGGAATATTCTTGTTGATTAATTTTGAGAGGTTGTAATTCCTCATTAAAGGCTACCACACGAGAAGAAGTGGTCCCTTGGTCTATGCAAATAATTGATTTCATGTGTTAATTGTTATGATTTATCCACAATTTATCAACTGTTAGATAACATTTACTAAACACCATCTATACAGCATATTGTTGGTCAAAGTAAAAATGTCACAATATATTGTGTTTTTTGCTTGATTATTTATCCACAATACAGTTAAATCAACTAAGGAAACAAAAAATTTAAAACGCTAAATTTTTGTACCTCATCCCGATAAAAATGACCTGTTGCAGAGGAAACTGCACTGATATTTTGAGGCAAAATTAATGGATTTACGCGAAGAGCAGACAACAAAACAAACATCAGCACAGCAACCACAGGTTGCAAACGAGGAATTAGTAATAACCGCTCCAGGAAAGCTGAGAGTTATTAAAAGAAACGGCAAGGTCGTTGCCTTTGAAGAAGACAAAATCAAAGTGGCGGTAACAAAAGCATTCCTTGCAACAGAATCAGGCAATGCTGCAGCCAGCGAGCGCATCCATACAAAGGTCAATGACATCACTGGAGATATAGTAGAGGTATTCAATAGAAGGATGCCATCAGGCGGCACCCTTCACATAGAGGAAATTCAAGATCAGGTTGAGCTACAACTCATGAGAAATGAAGAGTACCAAGTAGCAAGAAAATATATTCTCTACAGAGAAGAAAGAGCCCAAGAAAGAACCAAAAAAGAACCTGTCCAAGCCATTGAGCTAGACAACCTTCCTGATATAGAAGTTACCAAAAGAGACGGTACACGCGTCCCCCTAGATATTAGCCGCTTATCCGAAGTGGTGAGTCATGCATGCGAAGGTCTGTCAGAAACAGATCCAAAAGTGATTTTAGAAGAAGCAGTTAAAAATCTGTACGACGGTGTTTCTGTTGCAGATATGAAATCTGCTCTCATTATGTCTGCTAGAGCAAAGGTGGAAGTAGAACCAAACTACAGCTATGTCACTGCAAGAATCCTATTGGATTCATTGCGCGCTGAAGCTTTGACTTTTCTAGGAGTAGCTGAAGAAAGTACCCAAACAGAGATGCAGGAAAACTATCCCAAAGCTTTCAAAGCCTTTATAGAAAAAGGCATAGAGCTCGAAATGCTAAACCCAGAGCTCAAAAATTATGACTTAGATGCACTTGCAAAAGCTATAGATCCAGAGAGAGATTATCAATTTACCTATTTAGGGCTCCAAACCCTCTACGATAGGTACTTTATTCACTCAAACGATATTAGGTTTGAATTGCCTCAAATATTCTTCATGAGAGTGGCAATGGGGCTTGCAGCCCAAGAAAATAAACCAGAAGAAAGAGCAATAGAGTTTTACAGACTGCTTTCAAGTTTCGATTACATGAGCTCAACACCCACCCTCTTCAATTCAGGTACGTTGAGACCTCAACTATCCTCTTGTTATTTAACCACCGTACCTGATGACCTAGATGGAATCTTCTCAGCCATGAAAGATAATGCCATGCTCTCAAAATGGGCTGGAGGTCTTGGTAATGATTGGACGCCAGTAAGAGCGCTTGGTTCATATATCAAAGGTACTAATGGAAAAAGTCAGGGGGTTGTTCCATTCCTAAAAGTAGCAAACGATACTGCAGTAGCCGTTAATCAGGGTGGCAAGCGTAAAGGAGCGATGTGCGCTTACCTGGAAACATGGCATTTAGACATTGAAGAGTTTTTAGAGCTAAGAAAAAATACTGGCGATGACAGGCGTCGAACTCATGATATGAATACAGCCAATTGGGTGCCAGACTTATTCATGAAAAGAGTTGAGAATGACCAAGACTGGTCACTATTCTCTCCAGGCGAAACACCTGATCTCCATGATTTAACTGGTAAGGCATTTGAAGATAGATACCACGAATATGAAAAGCTTGCAGAAGAAGGAAAAATGCGACAACGCAAAAAAATACCTGCAAGAGATTTGTGGCGCAAAATGTTGACCATGCTGTTTGAAACTGGTCATCCATGGATTACTTTTAAAGATGCATGCAATTTAAGATCGCCACAACAACATATGGGTATGATCCATTCCTCAAACCTGTGTACAGAGATTACGCTAAATACAAGCCAAGATGAAATCGCCGTATGTAACCTTGGTTCAGTTAATCTTGCAAACCATATGGTCGATGGAAAGCTAGACGAAGAAAAAATTAAACAGACTGTTTCTACTGCAATTCGTATGCTTGATAACGTAATTGATATTAACTATTACTCTGTGGATACTGCAAGAAATTCAAACTTCAAGCACAGACCAATAGGTCTTGGGCTTATGGGCTTCCAAGACGCTTTGTATATTCAGAATATTCCATACTGCTCAGATGAAGCTGTCGAGTTTGCCGATAAAAGCATGGAACTCATAAGCTACCATGCAATCCATGCGTCAACAGAGCTCGCAAAAGAAAGAGGGAGTTATGAGACTTTTGATGGCTCACTATGGAGCAAGGGAATACTTCCAAAGGACTCTCTAGAAATTCTTACCGAAAACAGAGGGTCGGAATATCTTAAAGTCAACCTAGACGAAAGACTCGATTGGGATGCACTTAGAAAGAAAGTCATGAAGGATGGCATGAGAAACTCCAATGTAATGGCTATCGCCCCAACCGCAACTATCTCAAATATTACTGGGGTGACTCAATCTATAGAGCCCACCTATCAAAATTTATATGTTAAATCTAACCTCTCAGGTGAATTTACAATTGTTAACCCCCACTTAGTGAGAAGACTCAAAGAAATAAACCTTTGGGATGATGTCATGATTAACGATCTTAAGTTTTTTGAAGGAAGCTTAGCGCAAATTTCTAGAATACCTGAAGAAATCAAGACTCTTTTCTCTACAGCTTTTGAGGTTGAACCCAGGTACTTAGTTGAATCTGCCAGCAGAAGGCAAAAATGGATAGACCAAGCCCAATCTCTTAATCTGTATATTGCCAATGCTAGTGGAAAAAAATTAGATATTACCTACAGGATGGCATGGTTATGCGGGCTCAAAACAACATACTATTTACGCTCTATTGCAGCCACAGGAACAGAAAAATCAACTGTAACGCAAGGAACGCTCAATAAAGTTAGCGCTTCAAGTGAAACAAACAAGGAACTTGGTTCACCCGCCCCGGTACCAACAGCATGCTCACTGGATGACCCAGATTGTGAGGCGTGCCAATAAATAACGGAGAAAGAATATGCTTAATTGGGATGAATACAACAAAGACGAAGCAGCAGCACCAGCTGCAGCACAAAAAATAGTAACTGAGGTTGCTCAACCAACAGAAGAAGTAGTTGCAGAAAAACCTACAGAAAATGTTACCTCAGCAATCAACACTGAATCGAGTGATAGAGCATCGCAAGCAAGACAAGCAATCGCAGACCTTGACCCTGCAGAGGGTGTAAAAGAACTAGAGGCACTTGGTGGACGAGTTGAGGTCGATCAAAAAGCAATGATAAATTGCAGAGCGGACCTCAATCAGTTGGTTCCGTTTAAATACGATTGGGCATGGCAAAAATATCTTGATGGTAGCGCCAATCACTGGATGCCACAGGAAATCAATATGACAGCAGATGTTGCGCTTTGGAAGAGCGAAAATGGGCTAACTGAAGACGAAAGAACCATTGTTAAAAGAAGTCTTGGCTTTTTCTCTACTGCTGATTCGCTGGTTGCAAACAATCTTGTATTGGCGATTTATAGGTTAATCACTAACCCTGAGTGCAGACAATATATTCTCAGACAGAGTCTTGAGGAAGCTATTCATACGCATGCCTATCAATATTGCATCGAATCATTAGGAATGGACGAAGGCGAAATATTCAATATGTACAGAGAAATTCCTTGTGTAGCAAAAAAAGCAAGCTGGGCTCTCAAGTACACCAAAGAATTATCGGACCCTTCCTTCACAACAGGCACGCTAGAAACTGATAAAAAGTTATTGAAAAATCTTATTGCTTTCTATTGCGTTCTTGAAGGCATTTTCTTTTATTGTGGTTTCACCCAAATTCTGTCTATGGGAAATCGAAATAAAATGACCGGAACAGCAGAACAGTTTCAATACATCCTTAGAGATGAATCAATGCATGTGAACTTTGGTATTGATGTGATCAACCAAATTAAATTAGAAAATCCAGAGCTATGGGATGATGCTATGAAAAAAGAGGCAGCCCAAATGATACTTGAAGGCACTGAATTGGAGATCCAATATGCTAGAGATACTATGCCTAGAGGAGTGCTTGGGATGAATGCTGCCATGATGGAAGACTACTTAAAATTTATTGCCAATCGAAGATTAACTCAAATTGGGTTAACTGAAGAGTTCAAGGGAGCGAGCAATCCATTCCCCTGGATGTCAGAGATCATGGATCTTCGTAAAGAAAAGAATTTCTTTGAAACACGAGTGATTGAATATCAAACCGGTGGTGCTCTGAGCTGGGATTAATTAGTGCTCCTCTATTCAAGCCAGACAGGCAATAGCCCAAGAAAGGTAAGAATATTTCTTGCAGAAAAAGGCATTGACGACATTCAATTCAAAAACTTAGATCTGATGCAAATGGAGCACAAAACTCCAGAGTACAGAGCAAAAGTTCCCAATGCTAAGGTGCCTGCTCTTGAGTTAGATGACGGAACTATTGTCAGTGAAACTACGGCAATCTGCAGATATCTAGAGGAACTCTACCCAACCCCGAATCTATTTGGCGAAAGCCCTATGGAGATTGCCGCCATAGAAATGTGGCAATCAAGAATAGTATTTGAATTGATGTTACCTCTGGCTATGGGTTTTAGACACACTCACCCTGCTATGGCTGCAATGGAAGATCAAAACGAAGTTTATGGAACCGCGCAAAGAGAGGTCGGAATAAAATCAACAGCTTATTTTGATAGAGTTTTGGCTGACTCAGAGTTTATTGCTGGAGAGAGATTTACCTTTGCTGATATTCAGATGATCAGTACAACAGATTTTTTTCTTAGACTAAATAAGATAGACCTTAGCGAGTTTAAAAATCTTGAGCGTTATACCAACTTAATAGCCTCAAGACCAAGCTTTACAGCTTAAAACTATTTATCAGCTTGTTCTAATATTTTAATTGTTTGCTCCGGACCACTAAAGCACTCCTTTGCATTCTCCATATTTGAGACAGACTCCCAATTAGCTGCAATATTTTCTGGAGTCATATCCTCTCCAGTACCAAGAGCAGCTCCCATGGTTTCAAATATTCTAAATTGAGTAAACACGCCTGCTCCTGCTCCTATGATAGCTCCATTAGGAGCATCCTCGCTTGCAAGATATATGACTGCAGGGGTGACATATTCAGGTAAAAATCTCTCACCAACACCCTCAGGAAATAGTGCCTCTGTCATGCGAGATAAAGCAACAGGTGCTACAGCACTGGAATATACATTGTATTTCTGCCCTTCAATTTTCAGACAATTCATTAGGCCGACCATGGCCATTTTAGCTGCTCCATAATTGGCTTGACCGAAATTACCAAACAGACCGCCGGATGATGTGGTAAAGATGATTCTTCCAAAGTTTTGCTCTCGCATAATAGGATAGACTGCATGCGACGTATATACGCTCCCTTGAAAATGGACGTCCATAACTGCATTAAATTCCTCAAGACTTATTTTATGAAAGCTTTTGTCCCTTAAGATTCCTGCATTATTCACCAAAACATCTATTCTTCCCCAGGTATCCATTACTTCAGCAACCATATTATCAACGCCTTGTTTATCAGAGACGCTGCAGCCGTTTGCAAGCGCCTCCCCACCGTAGGCCTTTATTTCCTCAACTACTGCATTAGCCATCTCGCTAGCGCCTCCAGAGCCATCTACAGACCCTCCAAGATCATTTACAACAACCTTAGCGCCTCTTTTGGCAAACTCCAAGGCATGTTGTTTTCCAAGACCTCCACCAGCACCTGTGATGATTACTACTTTATTATCAAAACGAATAGTCATATAAAAACTCCTAAGACGATCCCGAGAATAGGTTCTCAGGTTTAAAATTTGGATCCCTAACGGTTTCCATTGTTATGTTAAAACCATTACTTAAAGCTCTTTTGATGGCCATAAATTCTTTGGGTGAATTTATAGAATCAACTGCTATCAAGCTCCCATTTTTCCCGTAATACGACATGAATTGTGCATCCTCTTTTTTACCAACAATAAAGGATTCATCGTAGCCTCCAGATAATCCTGTCATCTGAAGTTTTAGGTCAAATTGATCGGACCAAAACCATGGGAGTTCATTATAAGTCATATCTCCACCTACTATTGAAGAGGAGACTACTTTAGCCTGCGCAAGAGCATTGGGAACGCTCTCCAGTCTCATGCTATGTTGATAGAATTGGTTGACATGCTGTGTGCAATCACCTGCAGATAAAATAAACGGGTCCTCTGATCTACAGTATGCATCTACACAAATTCCGTTGCTACAGGCAAGTCCTGCCCCCTCTGCTAAAGCAGTATTGGGAACAGCTCCAATCCCAACGATGAGAGCATCTACTTGAATCTCATCTCCTGAATCAAGCACCATTGCAAAAATACGATTTTCTAGTTTCTTGTATTCACTTACTCTGGTCGAACACCTTATATCTACTCCCTTAGAGGTATGAAAATCTTTGTAGAACTCAGAAACCTCTTCCGAGGTGACGCGCTTAAGCAATCTGTCTTCAGCTTCGATGATAACAGGATGCATTTCCATTTCTATAAGAGAGGCAGCAAGCTCAAGCCCTATGTAGCCACCACCTATCAGACCCACTCTAGAACCTACGCTTAAGCAATTGGAAATATGAATAACATCATCCATGGTTCTCAAGTAAAAAGTATTTTCTCCATCAGCATCATTAAGTACGCGGGGGCTAGCTCCAGTTGCTAGAACTAGATAGGAATAATCTAAGATGCCAAAAGAGCCCTCAACTGTCTTATTTGATCTATCGATCGCCTCCACTCTGACACCCGTTTGAAGCAAAATATTATTATCTTCATAAAAGGATGGCTGTTTCAAAGAAAGTTTTTCCTTTTCAATTTTTGCTTTAAAGAAATCTTTAGATAATGGCGGCCTATGATACGGCAGATGATTTTCTTCGGTGAGAATGGTGACATCACCCTGAAAGCCATCTCTTCTCAGGTTAAAGGCTACGTTAGCACCAGCATGACCTGCCCCTACTATGATAACTTTTTCCTTACTTCCCATTTAGTTCTTCCATGCATAAAACCAATCTTTTCAGCGCTTCCATTAAATTTCTTTTATTCGTTCCAAAATTTAACCTGATGTATTGCGATGCACCAAAATCTTTGCCGTCTGATATACCTAACCCATATTTCTCAAAATATTGACCCCATCCTCCATTTGGAACCTTATGGAGTATCTTAATCCAAATTAAAAAAGTTGCCTCTGGTACTATAAATTCAAGATTAGCTATTTGAGATAACTTCTTTACACAAATATCCCTGTTTTCTTGCAAGGTTTTAATCAATGAACGCCTCCATGATTCACCTTTCTTTAGACACTCCAATGTTCCAATGATTCCAAACAAACTTGGATCAGGAACTATCCCATGAATAGTATCTGAGAACTTCTTTCTTAATTTTTTGGAAGGAATGATGGCAAAACCACAACTCAGCCCAGGAATATTGAAGGTCTTGGCACATGAGTGCAAAGTAATGGTTTTATTTTGAATCCTTTGATCTTTCCCAAGAGATGAAAATTTTATACCTGAATCCAAGATTAAATCTGAATGAATCTCATCTGCAAGCAAGAATGAATCATTCTTTTTTACTACAGTCACAATTTTTTCATACTCTTCTTGATTTAAGACGCTCCCGCCAGGATTACAGGGATTAGCAAGCATTAGCCACGAATGTCTGTCTAAATAAGCATCCAAACTATCAAAATCATAAGATAACCTTCCACTGACCTCCTTCATGGTTACAAGCCTATGAGCTACTTGACAATGCTTGGCGGCCTCTCTAAAAGGAGGATAGATTGGTCTTGGTATAACTAAGCTATGATTGTTACTCACAGCCATTTGATTAACTGCATAAATAGCAGTTACCAAATTAGGCACCCAGACAATCCACTCGTCCTCAATCAACCAATCTTGCTTATCTTTATAAAACTTTATAAGGGCCTGATTAAGAGCTTTTGGAACCTTTGTGTATCCATAGGTATTGTGATCAATGCGTTGCTTGAATGCCTGCTGCAAAAATGCAGGAGATTGAAAATCCATATCAGCAATCCAAAGGGGTAAAATATCTTGGTTAGGATATTTTTCCCATTTTTTGCTGTGGGTATTCCTTCTGCTTTTACTTACAACCATGAATAATAATGAAAATGAAATTTTAACTTATCGTGATGATCAAATTAAGTCCGTAGAAAAATTTTTGACTAAAGACGAAGCCGATAAATATTTTAATATCTTCCTAAAACAAATTTCGTGGAAGCAAGGTCATATAAAATTATTTGGTAAAGATGTGCTCATTCCAAGAGAACAGTGCTGGATTGCAGATGAAGGAATTACTTATAGTTATTCAAATAAACCACTTCAAAGGTTTTCATGGTCTAAAGAACTCCTTGAATTAAGAGCCAAAATTGAAGACTTTAGTAGTCATAAATTTAATTCGGTCTTAGCCAATCTTTATAGGGATGGAAATGACTCCATGGGCTGGCATGCTGATGATGAAGTGGAGTTAGGACGCAATCCTACTATTGCATCAATATCACTTGGTGCTGAAAGAGCATTAAAGGTTAGAGATAATAAAACAAAAGAAATTATTAAAATTGATCAAAAGCATGGTTCTTTGCTCATAATGCAGAAAGGTATGCAATCAACTACTCAGCATAGCATTTCGAAAACAAAATTAGATATTGGAGCAAGGATTAATCTTACTTTTAGGAATATAATAACCCCCAGCAAAAGGAGCAAAAATGAGTGATAGAGTCAAAGTAGTAGTCACAGGTGCAGCAGGCCAAATTAGCTATTCTTTGATACCAAGATTGGTCGATGGGACTGTCTTTGGTAACAAGAAAGTTGATCTAGAGCTTGTAGAGATTCCTGCTGTATTAAATAAACTTGAAGGAATGGTCATGGAGATGGAAGATTCCTTTTTCCCTCACATGGGAGATATTAATATAACTGATAACTTTGCAGATGCTGCTGAAAACGCAGATTGGTTTTTGCTGGTAGGCAGTATTCCAAGAGGGATTGTCTTAAATGGTAAAAAGATCGAAGAAAGGTCAGATTTACTAAAAGTAAACGGTGGTATTTTTATTGATCAAGGTAAAGCAATAGGCGAAAAAGGGAAAGAGAAGGCTAAAATCCTTGTTGTTGGGAATCCAGCAAATACCAATGCTCTTATTGGACATCATCACGCTCGCAATGAAACACAATTATGGATGGCTATGACCATGTTAGATTCCAATCGAGCAAAATCATTTCTAGCAAAAAAAGCATCTGTCGATGTGGATAAAGTCACCAAAATGACTATTTGGGGAAATCACAGCCCAACTATGTATCCAGATTTTGAAAATGTATTGATTGGAAATCAAAGAGGTGCCGATGTTTTTTCTGATTTGCAATGGATTGAAAATGAATTTATCCCAGGGGTCCAACAAAGAGGTAAAGCTGTTATTGATGCAAGAGGAGCCTCATCTGCTACTTCTGCAGCAAAGGCAGCACTTGATACTGTCAGAGCGGTGGAGCATAAAACAATTGATGGAGATTGCTTTAGTGCGGCAATAGTATCAGATGGAAGTTATGGAATTGATGAAGGCTTGGTTGCTGGAGTTCCTCTAATTTCTGATGGCCAGGGCCAAGTTAATCTTGTTAGAGATTTTTCCTTATCTGATTTTGCAAAACAAAAAATACAAATCTCTATTGAAGAACTTAAATCAGAAAAAGAAGCAGTAGCAAATTTGTTAGATTAATATGGATTTTCTGAAAGATCTCATTCAAACAGAAAGCCCTAGTAATCTCCTAATTATCTCAACAAGGTCCTTAGTGAATTTTGTTAGTTCACTGGAAGAACTAAGCATTGAAGAAATTCAAATTCAGCCATCCATAAGCAGTGGTGATGAAGATACTGGTTATTTTGATTTGATGATTATTTTTCCTGAAATTGCTTGCAATAAAGATCAATTGGGAATTGCAAAAAATAAACTTACCAAAAGCATTGTTTTGCTGAGAGACAATAAAGCCTCTAGCCAAGAATTTTCTGAGCTTGGTTTTATATCTGCTGATAATGATGAAATAAAACAATCAAAGAACTTTTATACCTACAACCTAAAAAATTATAATGCTAAAAGGAATTGGAACAATGCAGAAGGCTGGGCAAACCCCGAAAACTTCGATAAGTTTAGATGGTAATTAATTTTTTAATTGAGGAAAAAGGATAACATCTCTAATAGAATTTTGATTCGTTAAAAACATTACCAGTCTATCAATACCAATTCCCACACCAACAGCTGGAGGCATCCCAATTTCTAAAGCATTTATATAATCTTGATCGAAAGACATTGCCTCATTATCCCCTGCCTTGCCAGCCTCAACTTGTTGGGCAAATCGTTCGGCCTGATCCTCAGCATCATTGAGTTCACAAAAACCATTAGCAAGTTCTTTGCCACCAA
>VMDH01000049.1 GCA_008080945.1 Gammaproteobacteria bacterium
TATCAATAGTCAGCACAGGGTTTTCACTGATCTCAGGATTGATATGGCCTACCACGGATGTTCCACCCCCGTAAGGAATGACTGCTAAATTTTTATCTTTTGCATAAGCCAGCAATTCTTTGACTTGTTGGGAAGATTCAGGAAACGCCACGCCATCAGGAAATGTATCAACACTGCCGCCATGCATCTCTAACCAATCAGGCAAACTCTGACCACGCGCATGACGTACCCGTATTTCAGGATCAGTAATGATTAAGGGATGGTCCTCAAAGCGGGTATTAGGAACTTTAGCAATGACATCTTTAAGTGCTGCCTGAGGAAGTGAGGCACCAGGTCCGACAAGAGCTTCTAAGAGCGAACGCAGACCATCGTTAAGCTCCATTCTTAAGCCACTTTCTTCGTTACCCCAGCCATTCCATAAACGCATGAATTTCACCTATTTTTTTGTTTTTGCTAGCCTAGCACCACCACTCTTTTGTATACAAGTATAGCCTTTATCATAATCAAAGAATTAATCTTAAAAACCTTTAAAAAAGATTATTGAATTATTTTTTTAACAATCCCTCTTTGATTGCCCATTCTCGAGTAATCTGCATTCCATCCTCAAATGAGACTTCAGGTTTCCAGCCAAGGATTTTCTCAGCTTTCTTTATAGAAAACCAACTTTTTGTTGATAACTGCATGACTGAAGCTGGTGAGGCTTCATTCGGAATACCCACTAAGCCAGCTATCTTTGATGCAAGAGCTGCTACTCTTAGAGCAATTTTAGTAGATAAAAGTAAGGGCCCTCTTTTGCCAAGCCAAGTGTAATGATGAGAAAAGTACTCTTTGGTTGTTATATAACCTTCGCACGATAAATTAAAAATTTCGCCGGCAGCATCTGGATGGCTTGCTGCTACATAAATTCCTCTAATGAGGTCATCAATAAAAATAGGTCTGAAGAAACCCTCGCCTTTTGCAGGAAGCATAAACTGATATTTTGGAATGAGTTCTAAAGGGACTATAACCCAAGGACGACTCCCTGGCCCATATGCATCACCAGGTCGAACAATTACGACTTCAATTGCATCGTTAGCCTGAGCTTGCAACACTACATGCTCTGAGGCAAGTTTTGTAAGCACATAGCTGCCACCGTCTGCATGAACGGGTTGGCTTTCATCTAACTCACCTTCAGCAGAATTGCCGTAAGCAACAATGGAGGAGATTTGAACAAAACGCCTCACCTTATGCTTTTTTGCTGCTTCAATTAAATTTCGAGTAGCCAAGACATTTACTCTCCACATATCACTATCTTTCATAGCATTGGATACTAAAGCAGCTGTGTGAATAACTACATCACTACCCTGTAATAAACTACTAATCGTATCTGGTTGAGAAATATCGCCCTCGATAATATCTTTGCCATTACCTACAAGGTCTACACCAATAACATCTTGACCTTGGTTTTGGTAGTAACGCATCAAAGCACCACCAATAAATCCATTGGCACCTGTAATAAGTACTTTCTTATTGACTTGTTCACTCATAGTAATCACCTTTTAATTACATAAATCTCAATCCATAGTTTTGCGGTAAAAGCTCCCCAATAACTTTGTGAGCAGGGATTTTGAAAAAAAATGCGTGAAGGATGCTGTGAACTTATTAGCTATACCTGGAACAATGAGATCTTTCCCAGCAAGGCAACCTTTTATCCCCATTTTAGCAACCTCCCTAGCTGACATCATCATGCTGGCTGGAATGCGAAGAGTAGCGCCTTGCTCTGGATTATCCATCATTTTTGTTGCTGTGTACCCTGGGCAAAGTGCGGTTATTTGAACGCCAGTATTTGCAGCCATCATTTCATTAGATAGAGCTTGGGTAAATGCCAAGACATAAGCCTTTGTTGCAGCGTATACATTTTGATTTGGTATTGCCATCCATCCAGCTAGAGATGCAACGTTAAGTATATGCCCGCCCCCAGTAGCTGCCATTTTATTTGCATACAGATGTGTTAAAGAAGTAAGCGCAAGAATGTTGACTGCGATCATTTGTTCTTGGTCTGAAAGAGAAAGTTCAGTAAAGAATCCATTTCTAAGCAGGCCTGCATTATTAATTAAAAAATTTACCTCTAAACCTTTTTCTTCAACAGCATGAAATAAATCATGAGCTGCATTAGCACTGGATAAGTCAGCTACTATCACAGAGCAGCGAATTCCAAATTCATTGCTCATCTTTTCTGCTAAATCATTGAGCTTTTCTTCACTGCGAGCGACAAGAATAAGATCATAGCCTCGACTTGCAAGAATCTTAATAAATTCAGCACCTATGCCATCGGAAGCGCCAGTCACTAAGGCAGTTTTATCTTTATGTGTATTCATAACCATCCTGTTAGAAAGTTTGAGTTAACCAAATAGGTGATGACCAAGCTCTTTCTTGGATTGTACTTGGTATATCTGATCTGGGTTTTGCACCAATTCTTATTGCATCCCAAGTAGACCATCTGCAAACCGGGTTCTCAAGGATTCGTGCATAGTAAAATGCTTCCTGATCCGTTTTAAATTCAGGATCTTGCCAAAGAACTTTCATTTCCCTTGCTCCAGAATCTCCGCTAATTGAGCAATTACTTAAATCAACCCAGGATTTATTATCAGGACAACGATAAGTTTCAGGATCAACCACTAAGCCATCGGAGCATGCAACATCGTAAACCTTTTCTTTGTGCTCGCCGTCTTCTAACCAACCCTTAATAATTTGGGTTCTTTGAAGTGGCGCCCCTAAAGGATCAGCAATTGCCCAAACTAAAAAAGTAGGGTTTCTATTGCTTTCAATATTGAGTGTTCCTCCCATAGGAATGTTATTTGCGTAAGCATCTTGGATGAGTGAAAGATCATCTAATTTTGAATCCTCTAAATAGTAGCCAGCAAAAAAACGAACTTTGATTCTAGGGCCACTGGTTGCAAATGTTTCCTTACGAACAAAAGCATCAAATATTGCTTCACGAGTATTTTCTTCGGCCCACACTCCTGCTAAACCAGATGCAGAAAAATGAATAAGTCGCTCGCTTGCTGACAAATAGCTCTCGCCATCTACTTCTTTGAATATATTGGGTCTAATAACTTTCAAGAAAGTTCCGTAAAATCTCTGAAAAGGAATAGAACCTCTAAGCTCAGCAGTGCCATCGAGTAACCCAACTTTGGAAAAAAATGTCTCTTCGCTGTCTGAGGCACCTCCAACGTGGGAGTCACTCGATCCAATCAATCCAAATTGATAGGGATTGGTCAAACCCTTCTCAGCAAGGCTTAGCCCTCTAAGGTATGCATCCCTTACATAGCTTCCCATGATATTGCTGAGTAATTTTTCTTCTTCCATTCCGCTCTTAACTTCAAAAGATGCCCATTCATCATTTTTAGATAATAAAGGATGAGTTTCGGAAGTTCCCTTTACCTGCGTAATCTCAACCAAGGGCTCATTAAGAAAGCGATTAGAAGCATATTCCTCATCAATTGGGCCACCATTGTAGTCATTGAGAGCAAATGCAGCACCGCCTGAAATATTTGAATTATGCGGAATAGCTAGACTATCAACGCCCTTTGTTCTTAGACCATTCATCCAGTTCCATAACTCCTCTGGATCTTGGCTGTCTGTTCTAGTAAAAATTCTTTCAGGCAAGTTTTCTGTATCTCTGAATATTACATTTCTGTGCAAGTACTTATCATAAAGATCAAAACTTGAAGTGTATTCATAGGCAGCAAAAGTAGTAAATATGCCAGGTATGTATGCATTATCTGCGGCTTTAATAGTCTGCTGCCAAGCTGATTTACCAACTTTATCAATTAATGAACCATCAATTGATCCATTAGCCAGCCCTTCTCTTACTTTTGCGCTAAAAGGTCTAAAAAGACCGCTTCTTTTAATGAGAGAGAAAATGCCATCATCAGTAGATTGATTAAGATTGTGCAGAGGTTTTGTAAACTCATATTTTGAAAATTGAGAAGAAGTGTTTGCAGCTTCCTTCATAAGCCCCATGAAAACTCCATGATCAGTTACTGCATAAAAATCTAATGGCCTGCCAAGCTGAATGAGAAATCCGCTTGGATGCAAGATTGCATGACCTTGAGCATATTTGTAAGCATCAGCAGGAGTAGCTATGGTGCCAAATGTATATGCGTCAAAAGAATTCTCAGTATGCACATGCAAATCACCAAAATAAGCATTCTTATCTGGGTTGGGCAACGGCCGAGGATTAATTTCAGCCAAAGTTACAGGCTGTTCTGAAAGGACTTTTGTATCTGCAAAATTACTATTACTATCAGAGCAGGCTGCAAGAGTGATTGTTACTAAAACACCTAGACTATTTAAAATTTTATTCATATCTCAATTTATATAGTATGGCTTTAGATGCATTTTGTCGCTATAGCACTCCCATGATCCCTATTACTCTATCGATTAGCCAGAAAAAACCCATGCCGCCTAAAATTAAGGAAGTTAAGACTGTAGCTTGTTTGTATAAATTAAACTTATGAGCTAGCCATATCAAAGATCCAAAGATGGGAACTAGCATTAGCTGACCAGCCTCAATACCTAAATTAAAAAATAGCAATGAGAGGAGAAGCTGTTCATTGCCAATGCCAATACCTGTTAAGGCATTAGCAAAACCAAGCCCGTGAAGTAAGCCAAAACCAAAAGCAATGAGCCAAGGAGTCGATTGATACTTTTTATATTCACTAACCTCTATAGCAAGATAAATTATGGTCAGAGCTATAATTGCCTCGACCGTTGCTTGAGGAAGAGATACCAATTCAAAAACAGATAAGCCCAACGTAATACTGTGAGCAAGCGTAAAAGCTGTAATTGTTTTTACTGCATTTAAAAATCCAGTAATCAGAAACAATAACCCCAAGATAAAGAGAATATGATCCTTTCCGCTAAACAAATGATCGATGCCCAAAGTAAAGTATCCAGTGGGATACAGCTGCTCTTGGAGGGGAATCGTGATAGAAGGCCTTTTTAGGTTCATTAGGCCCTCAAAAACCTCGCCATTCAGATGCTTAATAGTAACTAAAGCATCAGTGAGAACACTGAGATTATTAACTGAAATGATTTGGCCTTTTAAAGAGCCCCCACATAACAAATAAATTTCCTCAACCAGATATTTCCCTTTTTGGATAGGTGATTGATTGTCACTTTTACAAGTGGCTGGAAAAACTACCTCAGCTCTTGCACCAATGTTTCTTGCTGGATACATCCAGCTGGCTTTGTATTCATTTTCTATCAGTTCATCTATAACCAAATGAGCTGGATTAAATTCATGAGCAAGCAACGAAGTTGAACAAAAAAGTAACGCCAATATTTTGGCAATCTTTTGTGTCATTAGAATTTAAAATCTGGGTTAATGATTACCCTGTATTCAGAACTAATTTCATTGATGTAATCAGCAACAGCCTTATCTTGAGCTTGAGCAAGATAATCTTGCTCAACACGTAAAAGCACTTTCTCAAGGGGTGGATAGAATCCATCTGAAACTTCTTTTAAAAGAATAATATGCTCACCAAAAGCAGATTCATGAGGACCTGACCACTCATTTATGGTCAAGGTTTCCAGAGCAAGAAAAAATGCTTCACCAAAATTCTTTTTAATTTCTATTGCACTGTTTTGATAAAAGTTTTTTCCTAAAAAAAATGGATCCCCAACAAGTTCAGTCCCCTGGTTAAGAAAACTTTCCATGGCTTTAGCAGCTCTCCCTTTGGCATTAGATTCTTTTGAGAAATAATGATGAGAAAAAGAATAAGTAGCAGGAACATAGTAAGCGTTCTTATTAACTTCAAAAAATTCTTTTAGTTCTTCCTCTGATGGCTCTTCTGGAATAGTTTCTTGCTTTAAAAAAGTAATTTTTTGAGCTAGCCTTCTTTTTATAATTTGATCTTCTTGATCTAGGCCTAGGAGTAGCGCTTCTCTGTATAAAATTTCTTCTTGAACAAAGTTATTGATAATATTGACTATCTCATCACCACTGGGAGGCCTGCCAACTTGTGACTCCCAAGCAGATAGAAGGCTTGTGAGCTCTTGATCAGATATATAAATATCTTTTGAGTCTTGCTCTGCATTAAATCCTATATCAAGTATAAAAATTAACAGGCCAATAAGAAAAAATATAATTATTCTAAGACTCATAGCTCACTAGAACTTACAAAGGAATAATATCTAGGTTGCTCGATTCAGGAATGTACCAAATGGGTGATGACCAGGCGCGTTCTTGAATAGTCTTATGTAAATCAGGTCTTGGAGAAACGCCTGCTTTCACCGCATCCCAAGTTGACCATCTGCAAGTTGGATTTTCTAAAACTCTTACATAGTAAAAAGCTTTTATAGTAGGATCGAAATCAGGATCAGTCCAAATTGTTTTCAATTCACCTGCTCCAACATCATTTGAAATAGAGCAATCATTGATATTTACTCTGGCACCATTATCTGGACATCTATTTGTTTCAGGGTCAACGCTTAAACCATCAGAACATGCTACGTCGTAAATCATTTCTTTTGGGGTTCCTGAGGCATCTTCCACCCATCCCTTAATTATTTGAATACGTTGAAGGGGTGCTGCTAATTTATCACGTTGAGCCCATACCAAGAATTGAGGTGTCTGATTATTTTCACCAAACAAATCTGCTCCCATGGTTACTCCTTTTGCATAAGCATTTTTGATCATATCTTCAGAAGTTAGATCTATGGAATCCATGTTGTATCCAGCAAAAAATCGGACAGCCATTCTGGTTCCAGTGGTTGCAAATGTTTCTTTTCTTTTAAAGGCTTGGAAAATAGATTCGCGTGTATTCTCTTCTGCCCATGCAACTGCTAGGCCGGATGCCCCCCATTGATCGAATCCTACATTTGCATAGGTTCTGCCATCTATTTCTTTGATGCTAATTGGCTGATCATAATCAATGGCGTATTGAGATAACTGATCAATGCGATCTTGAGTTAATGGTACGCTGCCTCTGCCCATATCAGTGCCATCAAGTACACCAGTTTTTGACCAATAGTTATCTTCATCAAACGCACCTGCACCAGTATGGGTATCGCTTGAGCCGATCAGACCAAATTTGTAAGGATTTCCTTGATTTTTCCACTCAAGCGTTAGGCCTCTTAAATAAGCATCCCTGACATAACCGCCCTGAGGCATGCTATAGGTTGGCGGCCTGCTACCAACTCTTTTATCCATAATTTCAAAATCTGCCCACTCATCATCTGGAGAAAGCAGCGGATGAGTATCTGAAGTACCTTTTACTTGGGTCATTTCAACAACAGGTTCGTTTCTCATGCGTTTTTCAGCATATTCCTTATCAATTGCATTCCCGCGAAATGTTTCTACTTCAAACATTTGCCCATTGGAGCCATTACTGTTGTGTGGCATTGCTAAAGAATCAACACCTTTATCCCTTAAAGCATCCATCCAAGTCCAAAGATCTTCTGGGTTAAGAGAATCTATTCTTGTCCATGGTCTTATGGGTGCTTTGGAGGAGTTAAAGATGACGTTTCTATGCAAGTTTCCGCCTTCAACTTGAGTTGAAGCTGTGAATTCATAACCAATAAAAGTTGTAAATTTTCCGGGTTCATTAAATTCTTCTGCTGCATTAGCAACATCTGCCCAGGCAGATTTATGCACATCGTAATCAAATGATTGAAGAGCCAATTGAATGTTATTAGTCAACCATGCTCCCAAATATTTTGGGTGCCACCAAGGATAGGGCTTGATGATGGCTTGGGTCAAAACAGAGCTAAAAAGATTGGCTCTTTCACCGGTTGACTCTACCGTTACATTTTCTGGCCTATTAAGATTATGCATTGGCTTGGTCCACTCATTTTTAGACATTTTGGAAGAAGTATCTGCATAATTTTCTATCATTCCCATGTAGAACCCGTGATCTGTAACGGCATAAAAATCTAACGGTTCTTTTATTTTCATCTCATACCCAAGAGGATGCTTGATTCCCTCGCCAATAGCATATTTGTATGCATCGTATGGAGTTGCAGTTACCCCAAAAATATAAGCATCAAAAGAGTATTTTGTGTGGACATGCAAATCACCATAAAGAGGTATTCTGTTTGGATTCGATGGGATGCTCTTATTTTCCAAAGATTCCTCTGTGGAAAAGTCTACGATTTCAAGTGCAGAATTGCTTTGCAAGTTCGTATAAAAGCCTGATGCATAAATCAAGAATATGGTAGAGACCACTATTAGACCAATTAATGACTTGCTTATTTTCATATGAAACCCCTCTCCACGATATATTTTATCTTAATTTAAAGTGTGTAACTTTAGTTTATCTTAGTTACTATTATTTCATCGGATCCTAGAGGTAAAACTACCATGGTGCCATCTTTAGCAGCGGTCCAATCTTTTCTGACATCATTAACTCCTCGAAAAAACATTCTTTCCATCAAAGCATTTCTGGGAGCTGGAGTTAGGTGATAAAAAATTAAATGCTTAACATTAGCTAGATTTGCAGACTCCGCTGCCTCAAGAGGAGTGGCATGATAAGTTTCGATATCATTCAAAATTTTTACAAGTCCCTCATTGTTAGCTAGCGCTTTTTTCATGATAGCTAACTGATGATTTGCTTGAGCCTCATGAAATAATACATCTGCATCTTGAGCGTTTTGAATTAAATTTTCACTGTAAGATGTGTCCCCGCTAATAACAATTGATCTGCCTTTGTAGTCAAAACGGTATCCTAGAGCTGGTTTTACAGGATCATGGGGTACCCTAAAAGCAGTTACCCTCAGACCATCCTTATCAATAATGACTGGATTCGCTAAATTAATTGGCAGAGGATTAAAACCAGCTATTTCTATGGGTGCTACTCGATCGCCATGGTGATCATGTCTAAATTGATAATCGAGTTGATAGGCATCCTCAAATCCCTGAGTTACCAGCTCTACGCCTTCAGGCCCATAAACATCCATTGGAGCTGAACGATTGCTATTAATCCATGTTTGTAAATGCAGGTCTGCTAGATCTGAAATATGATCGGAATGCAGATGAGTAAATAAAGTGGCTTGAATTTTATTTGCATCTACCCTCCAATTATTAAGGTTTGATGCGCTTCCGTCTCCAATATCTACCACATAATAATTACCACCTGCATTTACTAAAATACAAGACTGAGCTCTTCCAGGAGAGGGCAAGGGTGATCTTGACCCGCAAACCACAGCAGACAAGCTATCATCTCTTAAATCAGGAACTGAGCTGCCTAAATTTTCAATAATTCTAAACATCAGGCGATCTTGAACAGCAGGCAATCTAGATAAGACAGATACCAGGATAAAAAGAACAACAGCTATAGCCACAACATACTTTACAAACTTCAACATATTAAGAATCCTTAGAAATTCGAGATCCAGTAACTATTAAAAAAAGACCTACGACTACCTCAATAATAATTGAGGATAATGCAAACGGCGCACCATACATAAGGGTAGCAAGGCTTCTATATAAGGCTGCCACCAACAAGAGCATAGACGGTGCATAAAACCAGTGACGTGTTTGTGTGATCACCCCAATTAAAGTCATAACACCTACAGTAATAAAGAAACTGCCTAGGTCTCCAATTTGAGTGCTAAGCGCACTCCCGTTTAGCAATACCATGCCAAGCGATTCAGCTGCTGAAGCTGGGTCAAAAGCCCAACGTAAACCCATCAGGGTAAAAAAGGCTCCGAACAACCCCCCCACTAATCTATAAACATTCATCATTTTTTTCTCCTATCAATTTGACCAATAAATGTACTCATCATTTTCCTCAATCTTTTGTCCATCGTATTTGTCTATAAGAATAGGCATTAAGGTGCTAGATGGAAACAAAGGTTCTTGCTGGGCATCATTAAAATCTGCTAACAAGCCTTCCACCAATTGAAGCTGTTGAGGAGAATTTTCTACTAAATTATTTTGCTCTAATGGATCAGCTGCGGTATTAAACAGCCACTTTTTATTTTCGTTTATGCTAACGAGGTATTTCCAATCATCATGCAGAACTGCTTGATGATTGCCAGATCTCCAAAAGAGAGTTTGGTGTGGTTTTTGAGGTGTATCGCTCTCTAGAAAAGGAAGTAAATTTACGCCATCAATTTCTCGATCATCAGGTAAAGATGATTTTGCTGCAGCCGCAATAGTTGAAAAAATATCAAAGTGATGAATCGGATGTTCATACTTAATGCCTGCTTTTATTTCATCAGGCCAGCTCAAAATAAAAGGCACTCTAATACCTCCCTCAAAAAAAGTAATCTTCCAACCTCTAAAAGGTTGATTGATATCCTCTAGTTCAATGTAATTCGCTCCCCCATTATCACTAGTGAAGATAATTAAAGTTTTGCCATAGATTTCAAGATCTTTTAATTTCTGAACAATTTTGCCAACACTTCTATCCAGAGCTTTTATCATTCCTGAGTAAACTTGAAGATTATGTCCTGACATATGTTGCATTTCTTGCACATCGCTTCTTAATGCTTGCAATGGATTGTGAATAGCCCAATGACTAAGATACAAAAAGAAGGGTCTGTTCTTATTGTTTTCTATAACCTTTAGCGCTTCATCGGTGTAGTAATCGGTAACATATTTATCGGGTGCAAAATATTCCCCACCATTGAATTGAGCTGAATACTGTCCAGAGGACCAAATCATCTTATCAATATCTGTCTCAAATTTAGCATTAACTACCCTAGGATCATCTTCAGGTAAATAATACGAGCCGCCTAGAGATAATGAATCGTCAAATCCTTGGTCATTGGGTGACATACCGTTAGAGTGTCCCAGGTGCCATTTACCAATATGGGCAGTGTAATAACCAGCTTGTTTTAAAATTTCTGCAACCGTAATCTGCTCTGAGGGCATACCCTGATCCATAAAATCTGGAAGATTGGTAGCTAATTCCTGATCGATTCTTCGTTTCAAAACATGGTCATCTTCTGCAGCCAGCCAACTTAGTACCAAGCGTCCATAATCCGGAATAGGAGTAAATTCAAATCCGAATCTCGTTGGGTACCTACCGGTCATAATGGAAGCTCTGGAGGGAGCACAGGTTGCATTGGCAGCATAACCTTTAGAAAACCAAACACCATTTTCAGCTAATGAATCAATATGTGGGGTTTGCAACGATCCATCTCCGGCGCCACCATTGTGTAAAGATATATCGTTGTATCCCATGTCATCAGCAAGGATTAGGATAATATTTGGACGCGTTTCACTTGCATCCAAGACTTCTTTAGGCCCATGCGACCAAGTGGTTGGGATATTTTCTTGAATAGGATTAGCAATATTTATTATTTTAGGTAAAGCCCAAAGCAGGATATTGACCTTGTAATGCCAGAGCAAAGATCCTGAAAGTATAAGCACTACTAGCAAAGATATTATTTTTCTAAGCATTGTTTAGATTAACAATAATTCCCTCGTTAGGATTAATATTTCCTCCAACCATTGCTTCATAAATTGGAATAAATTTATCTAGACCGTGAATTTCTATGATCTGCATCCAATCTTTACTTTGAATAGCTCTATTAGCCATGAAGGCATTTGTTTTTTTTGCATAACCATCATGCCCCCATTCACCAATGCGTTTTTGAATGTGCGCTGGAGCAAAGAAAAATTCTGTTCTTTCCCTAAGCATTGCCTGTCCTAAGGCATCCTCTGCAGTAGTCGTATTATCCCAGTGAGTCATGCCTACAGTCAGACACTTGAGCATATTATCTCCAAGCTCTCTGTGCAATGTACCTAAAATTTCTCTGCTACCTGCCATATCAACCATCACAGAGCCTTGTGAACAATCTACTTTTTGTAGCTCATCGTAAGTTACTACTTCATCATAGCAGCCAAGGTTCTTAACAAATTCCAAATTTTTACGAGAGGTCAAACCAACAATTTTGGGGGCATCTTGTGATTCAGCTAAACCCTGTGCTAAACCTATTGCAGTTTTACTTGAAGCACTCACAACAATTACCTGAGAAGCCTCAAGATAAGACTCATCTGCTAATGAATCGCATAAACAAAATGCTGTGATATGAAGAGGAAATAAAAGCGCTCTAATTGCGTCCATAGATGCATCATAATCTTGCTCCCCAGCGAGCCTGACATAGTTGTTGTAAACGGCTGGCAGTTCCCTGCGATGCTCCTTGCCATCAGTAAAGTTGTGATTGGAAACTTTAATCGGACTAAGGGTTAAATAATCTGCTGCTGGAAAATATCCAAATAATCTTTCTCCATTAGTAATATCATTGCAGTTTGATTCTATGACCTCTCCAAATCCCCACATGGGTATACAACCCCATGTATTGCGCTCATCGTCTGCAGCAGGAAAAAACTTCCAGTACCCAATGGTATCTCCCGCCACCCCATAAGTAATATTGTTGGCAGTGAAAGCATACTTCTCAATCCTTACTAATATTTCATTGTTATGAATGTTTGCTTTAGCTTGCGTTGTAATTCTAGATTTAGCTAGATCAGATTTAAAAGTTTGAAATTGACTCATAGTTCTTTAATTTCTTTTTAATAAAGAAAGGCTGAAAAGAATCAGCAACAGTATTGTTATGAATGGCGCTCCAACAGTTCCGGGCGTCATACCGTTGGTATAGAGGCCTTGCACAGCAATCTCCTCTCTAAGCAAAGGATATCCTAAAGTTCTAAAGCCCCACTCAAATAACCACAATAAATACATCAAAGGGATTAATGCTCTATAGCGAAAAATGACAACCCAACAAACCGTACAAAATATTAATTGGGCAAAACCCCATAAAGAGAAAAATCTATAAATCAATGGCATAGGATCTGGATCCCCTGAAATCAACCCAAAATTTGCAATTTCATGAAATCCATATTGTTCAAAAAACATATGCACAATGGATCGCCAAGTCATTACACAGGTAAAAAGAATAAATCCCCACAGTGCTATCTTGTGCCCATCATAATTATTGTTAGCGTTTTCAGGAAAGAGTTTACTAAAATCCAAATCCTTGCTCCGATACTTCTATAAGAAGTTGTCCTGCCAAGCCAGCTGCTCTGTGCTTTTCACTCTCTATATAAGCCGGATTCCTTGCCATGGCAATCATGGCTTTTCGACTAGGGTACCTAGCAACGCCGAAAGCATCCCAAAGTTCTTCAACCTCTCCTACAAATAATCTACTTACTTCACCGCCCAATATCAGTTCAGCACCAACATTCGCTAGATGCTCCCTTGTTTCTGTTACATAAATTTCATAAGCTTCTCTTCCAGTCAGGCTTGTAACTCTTCCATCTTCGTATTCTGCTTTATCTTTAAATTTAAGAAGGTTTACCATCAAGATAGGGTCATCATCACCAAGTGCAAATCCTGCAAGTTGGATAGGATTTGGTCTCTGTGCATTTTTATAGGTTGCGAATTCACTGGGATTTGAGATTGAATTGTGTAAAAAAAATATAAATGGAACTATCAAGAGGACAGCGATTACAAGATATTTTTTCATAGCTCTCCTTCCTTTGTTTCAATGTTTAGCTGACCTGCAAGCCCTGCAGCTCTGTGTTTTTCACTTTCTTGATAGGCTTGATCCATCATCATTTCAAGCATGGCTTTTCTGCTAGGATATCTTGCAATGGCTACCGCATCCCAAAGGTCTTCAACTTCACCAAGCATTAAACGACTTACCGAACCACTGAAAACAAAGCTTCCGCCAACTTTCTTTAAATGCTCTGCAACTTCAAACGCATAAATTGCATAGGCATCTCTACCTGAGAGATCCGAATCTCTGCCGTCTTCATATTCAGCATTTTTTTTAAACTTAAGAAGGTTTACCATTGCAATGGGCGTCTCATTATCCCCTTCAAGGAAACCTGCCATCTGTTCTTTGCTTGGTCTTCTGTGATTTTTTACTTCCATATTTAAGCTCCTAAGGAGATAGCTTTTTGAAATGCAGCACGCTCAGCTATTCTCTCCACATATTGTTTTATATGTTCCATCTCATCGCTAACACAGCCAAATCTATTGGCCATAAAACAAGAATGCCCAAGCATAATATCAGCAGCTGAAAAATCTCCAATTAGATAGTCTTTTCCACTTAAGTTTTCATTAACGGGGGCTAATGATTTGGTGAGTAAGTTTTTAGCTTGATTTAAGACAGTTTCATCTCTTCGATCAGGTGGCAATAAAAGAGTCTGAACAACAATCTGATTCATTGGGGGCATGACCATGCCTTCGCAGTAGTGGTACCACTGAAGGTAGTAGGGAAAATTTACATCATCAGCAGAGGGCTTTAAACCCCCATTTTTATGCCTTTCTAAAATGTAATCTATGATGGCTCCTGATTCAAAAATACTAATCTCTCCATCCTCTAAGACTGGAACCCTTCCGAGAGCATGTCTTGCTCTATGCTCGGGAGATTTAAGACCTTCTTTAGTAAACGGCATGATATTTACTTCATACTCAAGACCCAGTTCTTCTAACAGCCAAACCACTCTCCCTGCCCTGGTATTTGCAACAAAATGAACTTTTAACATGTCTCCCCCCTATATCTTTTTAAAAACTAATTATTTTTTCACCATCTTTTCAGCATTTTTAGCAAACTCTTTTGCCTTTTCTTCATCATCCAACATGCTTTCGATTTTAACTGGCACTTCAATACCTTTCACCATGCCTGGCTGCTCATACATAGCCTTAATCCAGCGATCTAAATTATCCAGACCTTCTACATTGATTCCTGACCACTTATGGGTTCTTACCCAGCACCAGTTAGCAATATCTGCAATAGAGAATTCTCCAGCCAACCATTCATGATCTTTAAGATGGGTATCTAAAACCTCAAATAGTCTTCTTCCCTCGTTTTGATAGCGATCAATAGCTGGTTGTATTTTTTCTGGAAAATATCTAAAAAATACATTTGCTTGCCCCATCATAGGCCCCACTCCACCCATTTGAAACATGAGCCATTCTAAGACCTTTGCCTTCTTTAGCGGGTCTTGAGAAATTAATTTGCCTGCTTTTTCGGCTAAATAAATCATGATGGCGCCTGATTCAAAAATCGAGAGGTTGCTTGCATCTCTGTCTACAATGGCTGGAATCCTTCCATTGGGGCTGATTTTTAAGAATTCTGGTTTCTTTTGTTCTCCCTCCATCAGATTGACAACATGAACTTCATAGTCCATTCCTAGAGCCTCTAATGTACATGAAACCTTGTGTCCGTTTGGTGTTGCTGCAGTATAAAAATCAATCATGTCTCTTCCTTAATAAAATCTTCTAAGATCTTAGATAATTGTTTTGGTCTAGTCCACTGATAGAAATGGCCTCCTCCTATATGTGGAGCACTCTTGGCATCGGGAGCCATTTTCAAAACATCTTTTTCAATGCCATTAGTTACAGGATCATCTCCAGCAAACACTGATAAAAAAGGTAAAGGCGAAGTAGCAAAAAAGTCCCTAGCCTTTTTTTGAGCTTCCAGAGATTGATCTGGAATTATAGGGACATGGCTTGGCATTGCTCTAGGGCCCATTTTGTAGGAAGCATTTGGAAAGGGAGCTTCGTAAGCTTTTGCAAGATTTGTCCTGAATGGAGAGATGCTTTCTAAACCAAGTTTAAAAAATAAATACTGGCCCATAGCTGCAAACTTTGATCTCTTTTCCATCATCATTGAGTTAAGCATGCCTATAGGTAAATTTTCTGTATCCCAGCAAAATTTTTGCCAATACATAAATTTCAAAGCCGGATGCCCTGATTCTTCACTAACAGCATCCATCTTCCTCACCTCTTTAGACATACTGTTAGGTGTTAACTTAATTGAACTTGCTCTAAATTCTTTAACTTGATCAATGATATCTTGAGGCACATCTGGGTTGTAGGGTAATCCGGTATTGCCCATCGCAACTTTCTTAAATCTATGAGGAGCAATGGCAACCATCCTAAGACCAATAAGGCCTCCCCAATCTTGGCCAAAAAAAGTAAGTTCATTGAAATCATTGGCTTCAAGCCAAGCTGACATCCAATCTACTTGATTTTGATAGGAGTAATCTTCTCGAGCAGCTGGCTTATCAGACTTCCCATAGCCCACAAGATCGGGAGCAATGACTCTTATTCCAGCTTCATTTAAAAACGGAATCATACGGGCATATAAATAACTCCAAACAGGCTGTCCATGCATTGCCAATAGAATTGGGCCATCCCTAGGGCCCTCATCAATATGATGCACTCTTAAAGTTGTCCCATCCGCTGTCTGAATATTGGTATAGATAGGAGCAAACGGATAATCTTTGATATTTTCAAAATACTTATCTGGGGTTCTTAAAACTTTCATAACTTTCTCTATGTGAAGATTTGTTCGCAATTGGTTCCAGCTAGGATATTGAGAAAATCATCTTGCTCAGCTTTGTTTAATGTATTGAACTCATCTCTTAGCCACTGTAGACATTTCTTTTGGTATGGAAAAGATTTCTGCATCCAAGTCTTACCAAGCACTTTAGTTTCCCAAGAATCTTTTTTATCTAAAATAGCTTCTTCATTAGCGAGCATAGTCGGAACATAGGTCTTACCAATTTCTGATAGAAAATCTTGTAAATGGACTTTGCTATCATCTATAGATAGCCACTCCTGTTGCTCTATTTCATAGCCACTTAAATCCTCCATTAAATCTACCCAAGCTCTTACTCTAGGATGTTTTTCTTCTACAAAAGATCTCGAGGTGGGATCAAACTGAGTTAATTGAGTTAATTGACCAAAGAAAGCAAAATCTGCAGACGATGGCCTGCTCCCAAGCAGAAACCGATGCTTGACCAGCATGTTTGCAAGAATTGTTATAAATCTTTCAAAACTTTCTTTAATTATGTTTGCCGTATTTTCTGATGATCCAACTACCCAAAGTCTCTCTATCTGAATCTTAGAAAAAAATTCTCCTGTAGCTTTTATCTCTTTATCGCTCCCAAGCATGTTGGAATAAAAAGGTAGCAGACTTGCAGCATTTTTTATATCAGGTGCATGGTGCCATCTGTAATGGAACATATATTTTGTAATCCACTCATCGCCATAATCTTCCAGCAATGAATTTAACAGCGCTAGGACTTTATTCTGAGGTATTGTTTCTCTTGTTTGGAATGATTGCTCCAAGCTTCTAATGATTGGCGAAGAATCACACACCACCCTTCGCTCACCAGATTCATCTTGCATAATCACAACTGGTAGCAAAGGAGGCTTTGGAATCTCCAGTTCGTTCTTAATTAGGTAGCTTTTGGTATCTCCTGAAATATAGTTGTATGGAATGGCTCTATAACGAAGATATGCAAGCATCTTTCTTGTATAGGGTGAAGCTGGGACCCCTAATATAACTATGGGTTGCTGTTGATGCATGATTCTATCTTGAACTATTGACACTATAAGTGTCAATAGTTAAAAGGGGTAAAAAAACGGCAGCCGAGCTGCCGTTTTTAGATATATAGATTCTTAGAATCTGTATGTTAGTTGGAATCCAACTTGTTTACCCATGTTTGCAGCACCTTCATAGAATTTAGAGCCAATAGAGTCTCCACCAAAAATGCTGTAATCTGAGTAGTACGCTTGAATGTATGATAAATCAACTTCATTAAGCATATTCTTAACAAACATGCTTGCATCCCAAGCGCCATCGGTTGATCTCCAGCCAAAATAAATATTAGCTAAAGTCATTTCACCGATAGTTAGATCAGGATTTGATGAAGATCTTCTAGCATCTCTCCAACTAATGTTGTATCTGGTATATCTTTCACCACCCCAATAAGCTGGTACAGTATGATCAAGATAAAAAGTCATAGTTGTTTCAGCTGCATCATTAAGTGGCTCTCCAGTAACATCCTTTGAAGCTGCCATGAGTCCAGTATAAGAAGGATCATTAATATACCCGATTGATCCAGTATCAAATTCAGACTCGTGGGATGTATAACTACCTCCGATAACAAGATCCTCATTCACAATGTATTGATACTCAATATCAAAACCAGACAGTGAAGCATCATTATTGTTAAACAGACCGCCTTGGATCTGAGCTAATGGGCCCGGACCAGCAGCTGTGTAACTTCTAGCTGTAATGTTGTCCCACTTTCTTTGATAGTTATCAAAGGAGTAATCATAGTAAGCAAGGTTTAATCTTAGCCTTCCGTCTAAGAAAGTACCCTTCATACCAATCTCAGTCATCGTAGTATCTTCTTCATCAAACAAAAGAAGTGATGGAGCTACTGCAGTTGGAGTAATTGTTGCACCTGGGCTTCTATAACCAGTTTCATAAGCATAATAAAGCAATACATCCTCTTCAATGTAATGTCCAAGTCTAAAATTACCAGTGGTTGAATCTGCGCTTCCAGTTTGGAGATTGACTGGAATTTGTTGAATTTTCAATCCACCTCCACTAGCTGCACCAATAACTCCAGTTAATGGTAAATAAAGTTCTTGCGCTTTATATGATTCTATTTCTTGATCACGAACACCAAAAGATACAAAAGTTTTGTCACTTATGTTGTACTTAAAGTTTGCAAAAAATGCATCAGTCTTATTATCAAGAGGAATAGTTACACAAGTTAAAGCAACATACGCTGTCGCAAGTGCACTTGGATTAGCTCTCAAATCATTACAAGCATTAAAAGGTGTGTCATATATGAAAGGAACAGCAGATGTAAGAATTCCAGGAGCTGATTCTGTGGCATAAAATGAAATGTCTAAGTCAGCGTGCGTAAGCGTTTCGGAATCTCTACTGAAGAATCCAATAGTATATTCAAGCTTATCATTATCCTGATTAGAAATCCTTGCCTCAAAAGTTTCTATTCCCGCATTAGTTCTTACTTCTTGAGGATAACCAAAAGCAAAGCCTCCGGCATAGTCTCTATCAATAAGACCTTGGATATCATTTTCGTAGTCAGAGTATCTAACTGATAGAAGATGAGAGCCCATGTCGTAATCAACCATCAAGTTCAAGATATCTCCAGAATTATTTTGTCTAGGATCTTGGAATTGAATAGAGATACCATCCTCTGGTCGTAATGGGAAAGTTAAATCATCGTATCTTGGCACTCTGAAAAATAGCAGTGACTGAGGCAATCCGCCACTTAGCATTGCAACCATATTCTTGTATGCTTGAGCAGCACCAGCAGGGCCATCAACCATGGTA
>VMDH01000055.1 GCA_008080945.1 Gammaproteobacteria bacterium
CTCTCCTCAAGCTCTCTAATTACAACTCTAATCTCAGATAATTCTAGATCTATACTTTGGGCATTAAGGAGTTTTTTTATTTCAGAGAGCCTAACAGGTCTTCCAGAGCTAATTAATATTGATTCGATTGCGTTTTGATTGTCCATTTATGCTGTTGCCTCTCTAATGGTCTTTAAATACATATGGTTTGAATCCTCGTTTTGAATAATTTCAACCTTGCCATCTTTTGCCAGCTCAAGAGAAGCCAACAATGATACGGCAACTCCTTGCCTGCCTTCAGCTTTCTTAAGTACCTTAAAAAATTGAACGATGTTTCGCTTACTCAATATCTCAAGAATTAATGCAATCCTTTCTTGAGTAGAAAGCTCCTCAAATTCAATGGTGTGTTCATTTTTATACTTTGGTCTAGCGTTGGCCTCTAAAAATGCCTGACGCAAGTCTGTAATAGAAATATTTAAAGGCTCTTCATGCTCTTTAAAGGAAGGCAGTCCTGCAAGGCTAGCAAAAAAATCTCTTTCTAATCTTGGTAAATTAGCTAAATCCTCAGAAACCGTTTTATACCTCTGATATTCCTGCAATCTTTTAATAAGCTCAGAACGCGGATCAACCTCATCCTCTTCTTCGCTAGGAGTAGGCAACATCATTCTTGATTTAATTTGTGCCAGCGTAGCAGCCATCACTAAATAATCTGAGGCTAGCTCAATCTTCAATGAATCCATTAATTCGATGTAGTTAATATATTGATCAGTAATATCAGAAACATCTAGCGCCAAAATATTGATATCTTTTTTTCGAATTAAATAAAGCAGAACATCCATTGGACCTGAAAAGTCTTCCAAAAAAAGCTCTAACGCATCAGGCGGAATAAAAAGATCATCGGGTAGAGAGGCAAGACGCTCTCCCTTTAGCATGGGAAGCTCAGATTGCACTGCAGCTTTCATAAATACCTATATTTACTATGTATGCGCTTATTTTACACAATATATAGTGTTTAAATAGAAAAATGTCCTTTTTATTAAGCTTGGGAAGTTAATCTTAAAAAAGGTTACATTTTTCTAAAGTGATATTAATTTAAATCAGGATGATTTAATATCTAAAACCTCATGAAATACCATACTGACAATACAAGAATTGTTGAAAGAATTGATATCTCTTCTCCTGAGGAGGTCATCAAAGAATCGCCGATCACTGACGAAATCTCCAGCCTTGTCTATGGAACTAGGAATGAAATTGCTAACGTGCTCCATGGAAGGGATAACAGAATCATTGTAGTTGTTGGTCCCTGTTCTATTCATAACAAAGATTCAGCTCTTGAATATGCGCATAAACTGAAAGCAGAAAGAGATAGATTATCCAATGAATTGATAATCGTGATGCGAGTATATTTTGAAAAACCAAGAACTACCGTGGGCTGGAAAGGTTTAATCAATGATCCAGACATAAATGAAGAATACAACATCCAAAAAGGAATTAGACTTGCTAGATCTATTCTCTTAGACATTAATGAGCTTGGGCTTCCCTGTGGAACTGAATTTCTTGATCCTATCTCTCCTCAATATGTAGCCGATCTTATTGCCTGGGGTGCTATTGGAGCTAGAACTGCGGAAAGCCAAATACACCGAGAACTTGCCTCAGGCCTCTCTTGCCCTATTGGAATAAAAAATGGCACCAGCGGGGATCTTAAAGCTGCGGTGGATGGTATCAAAGCTAGCAATCATCCTCATGTATTCTTATCTACTACCAAAGAAGGAGATGTGGCTGTCTTTAAAACCTCTGGCAATAATGATTCGCATATCATTTTGCGAGGTGGCAAAGAACCAAATTTTACTGCTGAAAATATTGCTAAAACGACTAAAGCACTTGATAAAGCAGGCGTGATAAATGCAATTATGGTGGATGCTAGCCACGGCAACAGTAAAAAAGTTTTTAAAAATCAAATTGGGGTTATTGAAGATCTTCATTCTCAAATTACAAGCAACACTGAGACCTCAAATATCAAAGGCATCATGATTGAAAGCAATCTAGTTGAAGGCAACCAACCCATTAGCGAAAATCTTGAATATGGTAAAAGCATCACCGATGCCTGCCTTGGATGGGAGGATACGGTTGTTTGTTTGAATAAAATTGCAGATGCTGTGAATAAAAATAATGGTGCATGAGTAAGCTTGCAATTGATCTTGAGATAGCCCAAACACTTGGGGTGCCAGTGGCTTTATTGCTGGCTCTTGCAGAAAATAACAGCATTACTAATATTTCAGATTTAAAATCTCAAGCAGTTCAGGCTTTAACATTTCTTAGTGATGAGGAAATTACCACAGGCATCAATACAATAAATAAATTTAATTTGCTCAAGCCCATTCAAGATGATCAATACTTGAAAACTCCAGTAAATAAGAACACTACTTCACCAATGACAACCAAGTGGAGGCCTGCAAAGGAGGTTTTTGAGGTAGTAAAGTTTGGAGGTATTTCGAAGGAATTTGTTGAATCTGTTTTGCCTGAGTTCAGACTCTACTGGACTGAGAAGAAAATATTAAAAGATAATTGGAATAAAATTTTGATCGATCATATCAGACGAGAATGGGCTGCAAATTCTCAGCCTAATAAAGGCTTGCCGTTTTTAATGCATGATGAATGGCAGCCCTCCCAAGAAGCCTTGGATGTGCTGCAAATGGCGGAAATATCTGAAAGGAAAGCATTAGAGTATCTGAAACCCTTCATACTATTTTGGAAGGATTCTGGGAGGGCCTTTAAATCCTGGAACTCTAAATTTGTGGAGTTTGTAAGGCGCAGAGAACTATCAGATAATGAATACTCTAAATTCAAAGATGAAAACGTTAAAAGAACTAATGAAGCTGGAGAATTCTCCCAAAAATTTGATGAAAGAACCCAGGACAAAAGCTGGGCGGAAGACATTGATCTCAGATAAAGAGCAATTCTTAGATACTATTAACAAGGTATTTCTGGATTTAGAGCTTGCCTATCATTATCAGTTCTACAAAGTTTTTTCTAACGAAGATAAGATTAATAGCGCCAAGAAGCTTTGGGCTGAAAACCTCCAGCATTTTGAAATAAATCAGATCTTAGGCGCAAGTCATAAAATGATTAAAAAACATGAATTCCTTCCAAGCCTTCATGATTTTGTGAAATTATGTAATGAGGCCCCTATTAATGAAGATACTCTGGATGCAGAAGCAGCTTTTGCTGAAGCATGCAATTCATTTTCTCCCCGTCAATCCTATCCCTGGAGCCATCCCATTGTTTATTTTGCTGGAAAAAAAATTGGATGGTCCCATCTAAACCTAACTAATTCAGCATCAAAGGCTCAATTTTGTAATGTTTATAAAAAGCTTCAATTAGAACTGCAAAGTGGTATCGAATTTAAAATTCCAAACTCTGATGAAGGCGTGAAGCAACAAGACACCGATACCAAGCTCCTTGAAAAACTTAGAAAAAAGCACAATATATAAACAAAATTAACTTATAATTCACCCTCTTTGGTAAATAGCTTGTGAGTAAAAACGTCAGACTTTCTATATATATTCTTATTCCATTAATAGTGTGGATGATTTCTGGCGTGTTTATTAGCGAAGACGCAACTAAAGAATCTAAGCCAAAAACGCTCTCAAGTGTTGTGATAGAGCAATCACTGCCTGATGTAATAAATCCAAAGATCTATCTAAATACCTATGCTATATCTGAAAAAAGAGTGCAAGTTAGAGCAAAAACTTCTGGTGAGGTTGTGGCTACTGGAGCCAAACAGGGAGAATGGGTCCAAAAAGATGCTCTGCTTTGCAAGCTTGGTATCATCGAATTAAATAGAACCGAAGTAAAAGCCCCTTTTGATGGATATATTGAAGATATTGTAAAACCTGGCAACCTACTTGAAAGAGGTCAACTGTGCGCAACCATAATCGAACTTGATCCGATCACATTTATTGCTGAAGTCCCAGAGAATTCCATCAAAGACGTAAGAGAAGGACAAAATGTAAACATCAGCTTAGTTACAGGTGATAACATTCAAGGAAAGCTAACTTTTGTTTCAAAGTCTGCATCCGTTGCAACTAGAACTTTTAGAGTCGAAGCTGAGATTGCCAATCCTAGCGGCATTGTTAGAGATGGCATCTCAGGCACTATGGTGATTGATACTGACCCAGTGTTGGCACATAAAATCTCACCCTCTATATTGTTGCTTGCTGATAATGGAGAGCTTGGAGTAAAAACCGTAAACTCAGAGAATATGGTTGAATTTTTTCCAGTTCAAATCATTCAAGATACAGAGGAAGGAATTTGGGTAGCCGGCTTACCTGACTTTTCCAATATCATTGTGCTCGGGCAGGGATTTGTTGAAACAGGTCAAATAGTTTCAGTTACGAACCTTGCCAGCCTATGAATCAAATAGTTGATTTTGCTTTAGCAAAAGGAAAAACAACCCTCACCGTAGCCCTTTTAATTATCCTTGCAGGTGCGTTTGCAAGAAGCACGATCCCTGTTGCATCTGATCCTAGCATTCAAATACCTATCGTAAGTGTCTCGGTATTCTTAGACGGCGCCTCGCCGGATGACGCATCAAGGCTTATTGTAAGACCACTAGAAAATAGGCTTAGAAGCGTTCCTGGGATCAAAGAAATTTCTTCAAGCGGTCGGCTAAGCTATGCAAGAGTCGTTGGAGAATTTGAAGTAGGTTATGACTTGGATGTTGCTTTAAGAGATATAAAGCAAGCTGTAGAGGAAGTTAAATTTAAACTTCCAAGAGAAGCTGAGGATCCACAAATCAGGGAATATTCTTTTGCAACCTTTCCAGTGATGAACCTTAGCTTGTTAGGCAAAGGCTCATTGAGGCAAAAGGTATTCTTTGCAAGGCAATTACAAGATAACCTTGAAAGGATAGATGAAGTTTTATCTGTAGATATTTCTGGAGCACCAGAAGAAGTCCTGGAAGCCGAAGTAGATAAATCTAAGCTTGAAATTTATGGAATCACACTTGGTCAGCTTTATAGCGCAATAGCAAATAATAATCTTATTATCCCTGGAGGTGCGCAAGATACTGGTTTGGGAAGCTTCAATATTGAAGTACCTAGCGTCTTTGAAACAGCAGAGGATGTTTATAACATTCCCGTAAAAGTTACCAAAGATGCTGTTGTGACTCTGAGTGATATAGCCACAATCAAAAGAACTTTCAAAGATGCAACTTCCTATGCGCTGATAAATGGAGAGGATGCCGTTACCTTAGAGGTGAAGCTAAGAGAAGGTGCAAATGCCATCAATGCAAAAAGATCTATCATGCTTGCAGTTGAAGATTTTGAAACTGTCATTCCCGAAAATCTAAGCATCATCAAGACTGACGACGAGACTATTTGGGCTGAAAACATGATCAATGAATTGCAAGGAAATATTATCACTGCAATATTTTTGGTCATGATCTTAGTTGTAGCCAGCATGGGCATAAGAGTAGGTTTATTGGTTGGATTGTCTATTCCTTTTTGCTTCTTGCTAACTTTTGTAGTTTTAAAATTTTGGAATATTGAATTTAACTTTCTAGTAATGATGGGCTTATTGCTGGGTCTTGGAATGCTAATCGATGGTGCAATTGTGGTATCTGAATATGCTGATAGAAAAATTTCTGAAGGCCTGCATAGAGTAGAGGCATATCGCCTAGCCTCTAAGAGAATGTTTTATCCCATCCTATCCTCAACTGCTACAACTATTGCTGCTTTCACTCCTCTAATCTTTTGGCCTGGATTTACAGGTCAATTCATGAGATATCTTCCAACTACAGTCTTTATAGTGTTATCAGCATCGCTTGTCTATGCCATGATTTTAACTCCAGTTCTTGGAGCAAACTTTGGCCAGAGAAGATCAACCCTAGCATCAAAAGATGGCACAGAATCAACGGGTGAAGTAGTTTTTGATAAATTGGCTGCCTTTTATCAAAAGTGGGTGGCGCGATTTGTCAAAAATCCTGGGGAAACTGTTTTGGCGGTCATTTCTCTGCTCGTACTCATAGTAATTATGTATACAAATTTTGGTAAAGGTACTATTTATTTTCCAGTAGTTGATCCTGTGCAAGCCCAAGTATCTATTCGTGCCAGAGGTAATTTCTCGGCTCAAGAAGCCAAAGTTATTATTAAAAGGGTAGAAGATAAATTTTTAGAAATTCCTGAGATAGGTAGTACTTTTCTAACAACTGGCCAACTATGGTTTTCATCAGGAGGAGATTCTATTGGTAGAGGATTAATTGAGGTAGTTGAACCAAACGAAAGAGAGATCAGCGGGCAAGAGACTATTGATAAAGCTATTGCTGCCACAAAAGATATGCCAGGAATAATTGTTGAAATAGTAGCGGATCAAGGTGGGCCTTCTTTTGAATCTCCTATTGAACTGGGAATCTTTGGCAATAATGAAGATGAAGTTGCTGCAACCACTAGGGCTATTGAGGCTTATCTCAAGGAAGAAATGACTGGAGTAAGCAATGTGCGCTCTTCCTTGCCCTACCCCAAAATAGAATGGAAAGTTGATGTAGATAAACAGAAAGCTGCTCAGCTTGGAGTCAATATTATTGATATTGGTGCACTTACTCAAATGCTTACCAATGGTTTCAAGATTGGGGAATACAGACCGGATGACTCAAGAGATGAGATAGAAATCAGAGCAAGGTTTGCTCAAGACTACAGATCGCTCTCCGGAATTGATAACTTAAAAGTTCCTGCTCTTGGCGGACTTATCCCCGTGAGCAGTTTCATAAAAGTTTTGCCGCAAGAAAATAGAGAATCAGTAGTCAGAAGAAATGGTAAATATTTTCATGAGATTGGTTTAGGCACATCCTCTCCCGATATATTAGTAGACGATAAGGTGAAGGAAATTCAAGCATGGCTTGATAATCAAGATTTTCCGGAGGGGATTACTACCAGCTTTAGAGGGCAACAAGAAGAAACTCAGGAAGTTACTCAATTTCTTGGAGTTGCAGCTCTTGTAGCATTATTTTTAATGTTGATCTTGCTTGTAACTCAATTTAATAGTTTTTACCAAGCAAGCTTGGTTTTAAGCGCAGTATTTATGTCTTCGGTGGGTGTCTTGCTGGGATTGCTGCTCACCGGTAAAGCTTTTGGCACGACAATGACTGGAATCGCTATTGTTGCGCTAGCGGGAATCGTGGTCAATAACAACATAGTCTTGATTGATACCTTTAACCGCTTAAAAAGCGAACATGCTGAAAAAACATTTGATGAGGTAGTCATTATGACTTGCAAGCAAAGACTGCGGCCTATTTTGCTTACTACAGCCACAACTGTTTTTGGTTTAATGCCCTTGGCAATGGGTGTTTCGGTAGACGTCATTGCTAGAAGTGTTGAGATTGGAAGCAGAGTGGTAAATTGGTGGCAAACCTTAGCTTCTTCTATAGTGTTTGGGCTAGCCTTCAGCACCATCCTCACCCTTATCTTTACTCCTGCAGCACTTATGCTACCTAATAAAATGAGACAATGGTGGGATAAAAGAGGAGCTAAATTCAATTCTCCAGTAAACCAAATTTCATCTTAACTGAGCTACAATCAACATATGACAAAAAAGAATACTACTGACTTCGAAACCTCAATAAAAAAACTTGAAGCAATTGTCGAAAAGCTAGAAGAAGGAGATTTAGATTTAGATACAAGTCTCAAATCATTTGAGGAAGGTGTTGCTCTTGTTAAAGAGTGTC
Source organism: Gammaproteobacteria bacterium (assembly GCA_008080945.1). Lineage (GTDB taxonomy): Bacteria > Pseudomonadota > Gammaproteobacteria > Magnimaribacterales > D2472 > VMDH01. The sequence goes on from VMDH01000055.1 coordinate 7,700, forward strand.
AAAAGATAATTTCTGAAGCGGAACTCAAGGTTAATAAACTATTAGATTCAGGCGAACTAACCTCTCTAGATGATTAGGCATGCTGGAGTCCTTCTTAAGTGATATCAGATCACAGGTTATAACTGACACTGAAGATCTTATAAAACCTAATTCAAGTGTTGCTAAGGCTATGCTCTATACTGCAACAGCTGAAAGTAAGTGTTTCAGAGCAGCGTTGGTCCATGCTACCGCCGCAGGCTTAGCTTTCAATAACATCACTGCAATAAGAGAATTAGCAGTTTGTATTGAAATGTTGCACAGCTATTCATTGATTCATGACGATCTGCCGTGCATGGATGACGATGATCTTAGAAGAGGAAAACCTGCTAATCATATTGAATTTGGAGAATCGACAGCGGTCCTTGCAGGGGATGCTTTGCAGCTTAGAGCATTGCAGGTAATTGTTGATAGCACTGCAATTGATGCAGATGCGAAGATCAAAATTTTGCAAAATCTGCTTACCTCATGCGGTTATCAAGGAATGATTTTAGGTCAAGAACTAGATATGCTTGCAGAGCAGGACCCAACAATAGATATAAGAAAAATCCATTCATTAAAAACGGGTAAATTGATTCAGTCAGCAATAACATGTGCTGCGAGGTTGCAAGACAGTAATACTAATATTGATGACTTTGAGCAAATGGGCTGGCATATAGGCATGGCTTTTCAAATTACCGATGATATTTTAGAGTTTACGCAAACCTCTGAAAGTCTAGGAAAGAGCAACCTCTCTGATGCAAAAAACCAAAAACTTACTTATGTATCAAAATTTGGAATTGAAGAATCTAAAAGTGAAGCTCAACAACATATACAAACTTCTTTAGAGGTAGCAAAAAGGTGTCTTGAGCAGCCAAATAGAATGATGGATTTAGCAAAGATGGTACTTGGAAGGACCTCATGAAGACTTTTAAAGAAATCCCTACCTCCAAACCTATCACTAAACTCCTAGACAGTGTTAGTTATCCCAGCGATCTAAAAAAATTAAATAAACATGAGCTAGCAAGTCTTGCTGATGAGCTCAGAGAATTTCTTCTATATTCAGTGGGGCAAAGTGGTGGCCATCTGGGTGCTGGGTTAGGAGTTATTGAATTAACAATTGTGCTGCATTACATCTTTAATGCACCTGAAGATAAAATTATTTGGGATGTTGGTCATCAAGCCTACCCTCATAAGATCTTAACTGGTAGAAAAGATCAAATTGAGACCATTAGAAAAAAAGGAGGACTTGCACCATTTCCTGCCATCCAAGAAAGCGAATACGATGCTTTTGGTGTTGGGCATTCAAGCACATCTATTGGAGCAGCACTAGGCATGGCTGCTTTGGATAATACAAACAAAACAGTTGCAGTCATTGGTGATGGAGCGATGACCGCAGGTATGGCTTTTGAAGCTCTTAGTCATGCAGGCCATATAAAACCAAATATGCTGATCATTCTGAACGATAACGATATGTCTATTTCAGAAAATGTTGGTGGTCTGTCTAACTATTTTTCAAGAATTTGGGCCTCCAAAACTTACAAAGGTATTAGAAAGGGAGGTAAATCTTTCTTAAGCAAGCTTCCTCAAGCTCACCATATTGCAAGGAAAGTTGAAACCCAAATGAAAGCCATGGTGAGCCCTGGATCCATTTTTGAGGAATTGGGACTTAATTATATTGGTCCTATTGATGGGCATAATATTAATGAATTGCATGATGTGATTTCTAATTTGAAGGATTTTGAAGGGCCTCAGTTCTTACATATCATCACCAAAAAAGGTGCTGGTTTAGAAATTGCAGAAGAAGACAGAATTGGTTTTCATGCAATTAGTAAAGTTAAAGCTCCCACCAATAAAGGAAGTAACCAGCCAAAATATCAAGATATCTTTAGTGACTGGATAGTCAAACAGGGTCATAGCGAAAAAGATCTTGTTGCCATTACTCCTGCGATGAGAGAAGGATCTGGATTGGTAGAATTCAGTCGTACTTTTCCTGAGAGATATTTCGATGTCGCCATTGCTGAACAACATGCGGTAACCTTTGCAGCTGGTTTGGCTTGCCAAGGAAAGAAACCAGTAGTTGCAATTTACTCTACATTCTTACAAAGAGCCTACGATCAACTGATTCACGATGTTGCCTTACAAAATCTGGATGTGACCTTTGCAATAGATCGTGCAGGTTTGGTCGGAGAGGATGGGCCCACACATTCAGGCAATTATGATCTCGTCTATATGAGGTGTGTTCCAAATATGGTGATTGCTGCTCCCGCTGATGAAAATGAAACCGTCTTGCTTTTAAATACTGCACTCAAGCACGAAGGTCCAGCAGCTGTTAGATATCCTCGAGGCTCCGGTCCTAACGTTGAAGTTACAGCAACATCTGAAGATGTGCCTATTGGTAAGAGTAGAACTATCAAAGAAGAGAAAAATCATATAGCAATCTTAAACTTTGGTTCTTTATTGCACATTGCAGAAGAACTTGCAGAGAAATTTAATGCCAGCCTTTTTGACATGAGATTTGTTAAACCGCTGGATACGGACTTACTTTCCTCATTTAACAAAGACTATCAAATCATAACTCTTGAAGATGGGGCCGTTGCAGGGGGAGCTGGATCAGCAGTGATGGAATATTACCAAGACCTTAAGGACTCTCCAAAAATTAAATCCTTTGGCATACCTGATGTTTTTATTGAGCATGCCTCTCGAGATGAAATGATTGATATGGCTGGATTAAGCTCCGCAAAGCTTAAGAAGAGTATTGAAGATTGGTTAAAGACTCAGTCTAAATGACCTAATTTTGATTTTTTAGTATCTATATAGGACTGATTGGTCTCATTTACCCCTTCGTAAAGAGCGATTCTCTTGTTCACAGAAACTCCAACATCTTCAAGTGCAGCCACTTTCTTAGGGTTATTAGTTAACAAGTTAACAGAGTTCACGCTGAAATGCTTGAGCATATCAAAACAGATATCGTACGAACGTAAATCAGCATCGAACCCAAGTTCCTCGTTTGCCTCAACAGTATCCCTGCCTTGATCTTGCAATGCATAGGCTTTGATCTTATTCACAAGACCGATTCCTCTGCCTTCTTGTCTTAAATACAATAAAATACCGGCACCATTTTCAGCAATGCTCTTGAGGGCTGCTTTTAATTGAGGGCCGCAATCACACCTTGTGCTAAAAAGCGCATCTCCAGTAAGGCATTCAGAGTGTAATCTGCAAAGAACATTTTCTTGATTGATAATATCTCCGAAGACAATCGCCAGGTGCTCTTTTCCGTTCTCTTCTTCAAATGCATGCAAACGAAATTCCCCAAACTCAGTGGGTAGAGATGCCTCGGTAATGAATGAACATTGCGTCATGATATTAGTAGAATTTTTAAGCCGGCAATTATAGCACCTGAGATAAGACCAGCCACAAGATCATCCAATAAGACACCAAATCCACCCTTGATATTTCTATCTACGAAACTGATTGGCCAAGGTTTGGCAATGTCGAAGATCCTAAAAAGAATGAAACCTATGCAAAGGGTAATTAAATCAAAGTCTATGAATGCAAAACATACCAAAAGACCTGCAAACTCATCGATTACAATTTTTGAGTTATCGTGGCCCTCAAAAATCTTGTCAGCAAAAATACATATCACCCAAGACAATAGTAAAACTGGGACAAGCACAGACCATACACCATAAGCAAAGGGATTAAGTGCATAAAAAAGAGCTAAAGTTGCAAGACTTGCAAGAGTGCCTGGCGCAAATTTTATATAGCCAATCCCTCCCATGCTGGCACATAACTTAATAAGAAAATTAAATACTGTCTTCATGCAAAATGATCCCAGCCCAGCGAGCTAATTTTTTTAGGTAGATTATCAATCTTTATCTTTTTACCGTCTACCACCCCAATTTCCCAAAGACCCATGTTATTTTTTGCCAGGCTTGCTCGAAGTGGTTTTATTTTGTTTGGACTAACAGTAAACAGCAATTCATAATCATCTCCAAAACCGATGATCTTGGGAATATCCTTATCGGATGCAAAAGGAATAGATTTAAAATCAACATTAGCTCCTACCTTTGATGCGCCCATGAGATGCGATAGATCCTGTAAAATACCATCAGAGACATCCATCATGGAGCTCACGTACTTAGCGCAACACTGGCCATAAGTAACTTTTGCCTCTGGTGAAAGATATCCTCTTGTAATTGCATTTAGTTGCTTATCTTTTTGGTAGGCTCTAAATCCTAGATAACTTCTTCCAAGTTTTCCAGAAAGGCAAATGATATCTCCGGTCTTAGCCCCACTTCTTAAAATTGGCCTTTGTGCAGCCCTCCCAATAACTGTGATGGCAAGCTGTGTTGGACCTTTCACAACATCTCCACCAATGAGAGGTACTTGATATTGTTTGGCAATAAATTTTAATCCTTTTCGCAAACCAGCCAGCCAATCTGCATTTACCCTTTCTAAGGAGAGGCCTAAAGTAAATCCAGTAATGCTGCCTCCCATAGCAGCGATATCACTAAATGCAGCTGCCACTGCTCTGCGTGCAATGAATTCCGAAGGCAGGCTCTTGGGAAAATGAACTCCAGCTACTGCAACATCAGTAGTTATCAATTGCTGAGATGAGGAACTATAGACAGCACAATCATCTCCTACATTTGTTGAAATATGAGAAGCATAAGAAGTACCTATGTCTGATAGGTACTTCTTAATAAGAGTGAATTCGTTAATGTTATGAAGGATATCGTTCGAATAAGCCAGTTGCGCCCATACCGCCACCAACACACATGGTAACGATACCAAACTGCTTATCCTGTCTTACAAGCTCTCGAGTGATATGTCCAACTTGTCTAGAACCAGTCATGCCAAAGGGGTGACCGATAGAAATAGAGCCGCCATTCACATTAAGTTTATCCATCGGGATACCTAGCTTATCTCTGCAATAGACAACCTGAACAGCAAAAGCCTCGTTCAACTCCCAAAGATCAATATCACTTACAGATAAATTGTATCTTTCTAAAAGCTTAGGAACTGAGAATACTGGACCTATACCCATTTCATCAGGTTCACAGCCCATGGTAGTGAATCCTCTAAAGTAAGCGGTAGGTTTGAGACCTAACTCTAAAGCCTTATCTTCGCTCATGACCAAAGTTACAGAAGAACCATCGGATAGTTGAGATGAATTTCCTGCTGTTACAGAGCCATTCTCAGGATCAAATACTGGTTTTAATGAAGCAAGCCCTTCTGCAGTAGTCTCAGGACGATTGCATTCATCTTTTTCTACAACGTAATCAATCTCTTTGGAGTCACCAGTTTCTTTATTAACCAAAAGCATCTTAGTTGCCATGGGTACAATTTCATCTTGGAAAAGGCCGGCTTCTTGAGCTGCAGCAGTTCTTTGCTGACTGCTTAAAGCATACTCATCCTGTGCTTCCCTCGAAACATCGTATCTTTTAGCAACTGTCTCCGCAGTGATGCCCATAGGATGGTAAATGCCAGGAACCGTTTCAGCTAGTTTTTCATTTACAAAGCCTTCCATGTTGGTCTTACCAGAGATCATGGAGATTTGTTCAACACCTCCAGCAATTACGGTGTCATAACACCCTGCCATAATCTGCGATGCAGCCATGGCTACCGTTTGCAAACCTGAGGAACAGTATCTGTTGACTGTAGTTCCGCCAGCTGTAATAGGTAAATTGGAAAGGACTGCAGCATTTCTTCCAATGTTGTGTCCTTGAGGGCCTTCTGGATTTCCACAACCCATAATGACATCCTCAACAGCCTCTGGTGGAAGGTTAGGATTTCTTTCTAAAAGCGCATTGATAACATGTGCTGTCATGTCATCTGGTCTGGTGATATTAAAGCCGCCTCTATGAGATTTAGCCAAACCAGTTCTTACGCTATCAACGATTACTGCATTTTTCATGATTTACTCCAAAGATATATTGGCATTATAAGTGCCAATAGTTTCTAAAACAATGAACTATTCTACTCTATCGTCATCCTTGCTAAAAGTTTTGTACCACTTTGGTATAAGGTCAATATTGTAATCTTTTGCCTTTTTAAAAATGAAGGGAATAGTGATGGGACTAAAAGGCAAAATTAAAAAAAATCCCAGTCCAAGGTTTTTAAAAATCTCTTTAAGTTGCTCATTAGCTCGATCTAGATCTTCATCCGTTGCTTCACCTTCAATCCAGAGAAAATAGGTACTCAGCATTTCAAAGTTATCTTCAGATTCTTCCTTAAAAGCATCTTTAAGCTTGAACAGAATTTTTTCGATTTGTTTTTTCATTTCAAAAAAAAGCCCAGCAATTGCTGGGCTTTTAAAATTATCAGATCAATTAGAAATTAATACCGAAATTAATACCTACAATCTTAGGATCAATTGCTACACCGTTAGCAAATCCACCAATAGTTGGATCTGAACGATACTTAGCATAAATATGATCTTCATCAGTTAGGTTTCTTGCATAAACTCCTGCATACCAAGACTCATCTTTTGAAGTAAATCTCAATGAGAAATCTAAGTAATCAAGTTCAGGAATTTTATCAAATTCCCTATTGAAATTATCTGAATATGTATCGCCTCTATAGGTGTAATCAAGTCTAGCGACCCAAGTACCATTTGCTGTATCAAAGAATCTTGATAAACCTAATCTATAGTTAGTTTCAGCAGAAAGCGGTAATTTGTTACCTGCTAAGTCTTGAACAACACCATCGGTAGCAGGACATGGAGCAGTAGTACTATCCAATCCAAAGAAAGGTTGAGTACATAGCGGTCCAAATGACTTATAAAGAATTCCTGTATCGGTTAATTGATACTTAACTAGTGCACCAAATAGTGGGTTAGCTGCGTACGCGGCCAATGTACAAAGACCAACGTCAGTAACTAGACCAGCCTGACAAAGAGGGCCAAACTGACCGAAGTCACTAAAGAACCCAGTTGCAGTTCCACCGATTGGGTCAAAGATTGATTGGTTGTCTAAGTAAGCAGTTGCTGCACCAGGATTCAAAGGATCTACTGATTCAAATCTAGTAAACTCAGCATCTGTATAGGCATAGTAACCATCTAGCAACCACTTGTCTGATAAGAAGAATTGGAATTCAGTTTCAAAACCTGTAATTTCAGCATCAGAGTTTTCATTAACTGATGATCTTCTAACAATTTTTGATACTTGAAGGCCATTGTACTCATTAAAGTAAACGGAAGAGTTTACCTGCAGTCTTCCGTCCATCAGAGTGCTTTTTACACCAAATTCGATCACATTAGCTTCCTCAGCTCCGAAAGTTGTAGGAACCCCATCTCCACTTGAAGGATTGGATCCACCTGGCTTAAATCCAGTGGTATATGTTCCATAAATAAGTGTGTTATCACTGTATTGATGATCAAAACCAATTTTGAAGGTGTTTTTACTTGCATCAAAAGGTCTCAAGATCGGGTTTGGTCTGTTAGGATTGTTGTAATATCCAGCAGCATCCCCTTGTAAATCTAACAATGCGACATATGTGTAATTGTTGATCTCATATTCTGTGTTTCTTGCGCCAAATGTTAATGAAGTTTTGTCGG
>VMDH01000036.1 GCA_008080945.1 Gammaproteobacteria bacterium
ATCGAGCAAGACGTATTTAATGAGTTGAAGCTAAAAGAGTTGGATAAAAATGAGCACTGATTCTGATATGCCTCTTTCTGCTCATTTATTAGAGCTAAGAAAAAGGCTCCTCAGATTTATAATAGTTCTTGGAATTGCATTCGTAGCAGGGATGCCATTCAATGAATATATTTACACCTATCTAAGCAATCCTCTCATGGCCTCTTTGCCAACCGATGGGAAGCTAATAGCAACACAAGTAACAAGCCCTGTACTAGTTCCCATAAAAACAACCTTTTATGCTGCTTTGTTATTTTGCATGCCCGTGTTTTTCATAGAATTATGGGGGTTCTTGAAGCCTGGATTATATGCGCATGAAAAAAAACTAGCCTTGCCCATAATAATTTCTACCACCATATTATTCTTTGCAGGAGTTTGTTTTGGGTTTTATGTAGCAACACCGGTGATTTTCAATTTTATTCATGCCTTCAGCCCGAACAACATTCTGATCATGACAGATATTGGAAATTATCTCTCTTTCATGTTGAAGCTTTTATTTGCTTTTGGTATTGCGTTTGAAATGCCAGTAATTGTTAATTTGCTAGTTAGAACTGGAACCATAAGCAAAGCAAGATTAAGAGAGCTTAGGCCCTATTTAATCGTTTTATTTTTTGTAATTGGAATGCTTCTAACGCCACCGGATATGTTTTCTCAACTTTTCTTAGCATTGCCAATGTGGCTGCTTTTTGAATTAGGCTTATTGTTAAGTAAAGAAAAAATCTAAATTCTTAGCCTGCTCATCCAATCTTCTTTGGAAGGAGCCTGAATATTGAGCGCCTGTTTCACAGCTTCTGCAGGAGACTGAGTAATGATAATTTGTTTCCTGTTCTCATCGGAGAGAAACTTGTACTTAACAGCATTATCCATCCAAGCTAAGAAACTATCGTAATAATTAAGAGTATTTAAAATAACTATAGGTTTGGCAATCATTCCAACCTGATTATTTACTTGGACATCGAGTAATTCATCAAGTGAGCCCATGCCTCCTGCCAAAACTATAAATGCATCGCTAATTTCCAAAAATTTTTCTTTTCTTTCAAAAAACGTTTTGGTAATGATCTCAGTCGTAATCCTTGGGTTGGTCTTCTCAAATGTATCTAGTTTTTCTAGGGCTATGCCTGTTACCTTGCCCCCATTGTCTAATGCTGCATCTGAAACAATCCCCATCAATCCTCTATTACCTCCACCGAACACAAGCTCTGCTTTTGCATCAGCTAAGAGTTTGCCCACCTCGTGTGCATGTTCAGAAAAGATTTTTTCTGAGCCCGAATGAGCTCCACAAAATACTGCAACTTTCTTATTCATTTGGTAAACCTAATATATTTTTGGAAATAATGTTGAGTTGAATCTCTGAGCTTCCACCTGCAATAGTATAAGCCTTCGAATAAAAAAATGATTTAATAATATCGAATTCATCTCCCTGGGCGCTCTCTAAATCCTTTATACCAATGCTCCCTAGGGCATATAAATTTAGCTCCCATCTTTGTTGAACTTCTTCAGTAGAAAGGTATTTTAGAACCATAGACGGATTAAATGATCCTAATCTTGCTTCCATTGCCGCTCTAGACATTGTTAAATCAATTGCGTTTTGTCTCATGCTATGACGAACGATGCGGTAATAAAGAGAAGTTTCCTTGGTCAAATTCCTCTCTTTAAAAAGCTTCATGGGGTCAACATCGACTGCTCCCTCAGACCCTAAATCAGACATCATCATTCGTTCCAGAGCTAATAATCTCTTGGCTATTTCCCATCCTTGATTTTCTTCGCCGATAAGATTGGCTACCGGAACCCTAACATCAGAAAAAAATACCTGACAAAATGGAGACTGGCCACTAAGCAATTTAATGGGCTTTACCTCAATCCCTTGAGAATTCATATCTATTAAGATAAATGATATACCTCCTTGTTTTGATTCCTTAGAGGTCCGCACCAAGCAATACATATAATCAGCTTTATTAGCTTCTGAGGTCCAAATTTTTGCTCCATTGATCACATAATGGTCGCCATCTTTTGTTGCACTGGTTGAGAGACTTGCAAGATCTGAACCAGACCCAGGTTCAGAGAATCCCTGACACCACCATATTTCTCCTCTAGAAATCTTGGGAAGAAATAATTCCTTTTGCTCTTTATTTGCATACTCCAAAATAATCGGGCCCAACATAGTAATGCCAAAATTAATCTGAGCAGGGCGGGCATTAATGTTTAGAAGCTCTTCCTTTAAAATTTTTATCTCTTCATCATTAAGACCAGCTCCTCCATATTCTTGGGGCCAGTCAGGAGTACAAAACCCATTAGCTGTCATTGCCTTAAACCATTCTTCTGCTTCCTTGCTAGGAAAAGAAATTTTTGAGGATGCCCAAACCTGCTCAGAGTTTGGCATGGGAGTTCTCATGGAAGGAGGACAATTTTCTTCAAGCCAAGCTTTAATGCTTTCTCTAAATTCCATTTTAAAAATTAAAATTCAAGGTATAAGGTCCATCGTTAACCGATGAAATCTGCATCATTGCACCAAAAGCCCCAAAAGAAACTCCGATACACTGAGAAGAAGATAACTCAATCATCAAATCATATAGTTGCTTTGCCTTGCTAGGCTCTAGGGCTAAATGATAGCTTGGTCTTAGGCCTTTTTTTGTAACTGCGCTAAGGGTGAACTGGCTAACAATCAATAGTTCTGCTTCTAAATCCTTCAAACTAGTATCTAAAATGCCGCTATCTCCCTCGAAAATCTTGTAATTTGTAATTTTATTAAAAAACTTTGCTATTACTTCCTCGTTGTCATGCTCTTCAAAACATACATAAGCAAGAATTCCCTTTTTTATTGAAGATTGAGCTATTCCTCCAATGGAAACTGATGCCTGCGAGACTCGCTGAATAATTACTCTCAAAGGAATCCTAATTTACTGTAGGATCTAAACTTCCATCAAGGTATCGAAGATGCATATCCTCTAGCGAAATAACTGATATTTTATCTGCCTGACCAGCGGTTCCAAAAGCCTCATATCGATCTATACAAATATCTCTCATTGCTTCCATGGTTTTAGTGAGATATTTTCGTGGATCAAATTCTGATGTATTTTCTTGGAGAAATCTTCTGATTGCGCCAGTTGAAGCTAAACGCAAATCTGTATCAATATTTACCTTTCTAACTCCATGCTTTATTCCTTCTTGGACTTCCTCTACAGGAACACCATAGGTTTCAGGTATTTCTCCACCAAACTGGTTAATGATTTCAAGCCAATCTTGAGGAACTGCAGACGAACCATGCATTACTAAATGAGTATCTGGAATTCGTGCATGAATCTCTTTAACTCTCTCAATTGCAAGAATATCTCCTGTGGGTGGTCTAGTAAATTTATAGGCTCCATGACTGGTTCCTATGGCGATTGCAAGAGCATCTACTTGGGTATCTTTTACAAACTGTGCAGCCTCTTCAGGGTCAGTAAGAAGCTGATCATGCGATAGAATGCCTTCTGCTCCAGATCCATCTTCATCTCCTGCTTCACCTGTCTCTAAAGATCCAAGACACCCCAATTCTCCTTCCACGGATACCCCGCAAGCATGGGCCATATCTACTACCGTTTTTGTAACTCGAGAATTGTACTCATAATCAGCAGGCGTTTTCATATCCTCCTTGAGAGAACCGTCCATCATTACGGACGAAAAACCAAGCTGAATTGAGCGCTGACAAACACTTGGTGACGCTCCATGATCCTGATGCATTACAACAGGTATATGAGGAAACTCTTCCAAGGCAGCTAAAATAAGGTGTCTAAGAAAAGTGGGTCCGGCATACTTTCTAGCACCAGCTGAAGCTTGCACTATCACAGGACTATTAGTTTTGTTGGCAGCCTCCATGATTGCTCGCATCTGCTCAAGGTTATTAACATTGAAAGCCGGAACACCGTAACTATTTTCTGCTGCGTGATCTAGTAGTTGTCTTAAACTTATTAATGCCATTCTTATTCTCCTCGTTATCTAAAATTCATACCCTAGTGCTTCTAGGGCAGGCAACCTTTTGCCCTCTAAGAATTCTAAAAAAGCTCCTCCTGCTGTAGAAATATACCCTATATCTTGAGGATTGATAAATTCATTAATAGCAGCAATAGTCTCTCCGCCCCCTGCAATTGAAAATGCATCCGAGTCAGCAATAAAGGAAGCCAAGGATTTGGTGCCGGTTTTAAACGGTTCCTTTTCAAATACTCCTGCTGGTCCATTCCATATGATGGTCTTAGCTGACTCTATAATTTCTCCATAGTTTTGATCAATGGAAATATCTAAGATCATGTCATCGTCTTCTATGGAATCTATCGACTTTCTTGTTGCACTCACATCATCAAGGCTTTTAGCTGTAAATACTTCAGTAGGCAAAATGCAATTGCCTTTCTTAAGAATTTCTTCAGCTATTTCTAGCATATCTTCTTCAACCAATGAGTTTCCAACACTAAAGCCTTGAGCCATCAAAAATGTATTGGCGATACCGCCTCCAACAATAATGTGATCTGAAATATCAGAGAGCTTTTGAAGCACTGATAGTTTGGTAGATACTTTTGAACCCCCAACAATTGAAATGAGAGGCTGGTTAAAAGATTTAAAAGCTTTTGATAAAGAGGCAACCTCTTTTTCAACTAGAAGGCCGGCACAAGAATGTTCTGTGCTTAATATCGCACCATATGTTGATGATTGGGCTCTATGGGATGTTCCAAATGCATCAAATACATATACATCGCAAAGGTCGGCAATATTTCTAGAAAAATTTTTATCATTGTCTTTTTCACCAACAAAACACCTTATATTTTCTAGCATCGTTATAGGCGAATCAAAACTATAGAAACAAGCATCTCGAGTAAGCTCTTTATTAAGTGAAACATCTACATTGAGCAATTCTGAGAGGTGTTTCGCTACAGGCTCTAATGAGTTAGCAGGATCAAATATCCCTTCTGTGGGCCTACCTAGATGAGAGATTATCAAAATCCTGCAATTTGCATCAAGAAGGTATTGAATGGTTGGAATGCTGGCAAGTATTCTAGTATCGTCTAGAACTTTATCTCCTTGGATTGGAACATTTAGATCTAGCCTAAGAGCAATATTTTTTTCTACAATATTTAAATCTTGAAGCTTTCTCATCCAAGTAACTTCTTGGCTTCACTGGCAATATTATTTGCATCAAATCCAAATTCTTTAATTAATATGTTCCCAGGGGCGCTCTCACCAAAGGTTTCAATTCCCATAATCTTATCCATCGATGAAGCTATGGGTCCCCAACTCGCTGGATGCGACATTTCTACAAATAATTTAGGAATATTCGGAAGAATAACGCTCTCTCTGTATGCGTGGTCTTGTTCGTTGAATAGATCAAGACAAGGCATGGACACTATATTTATTTTTTCGGATTTTAGAATAGCTTTAGCTTCCAGTGCTGCGCCCACCTCGCTACCAGATGCAATAATTTGCAGCTCCGGATTATCTGCTCTATCTAAAACATAGCCTCCCTTAGCAATATCTGATAACTGGGCTTTATCAAGTGGAAGTTTAGGTAAACCTTGTCGAGAAAGAATTAATGAGTGAGGATTTCTTGCCGAGCTTACTGCTGCCTTCCAAGCTATGCTGGTTTCAACCAAGTCAGCAGGGCGCCAATTATAGAGATTTGGTGTATTTCTAAGAGTAGCAATATGCTCAATGGGTTGATGAGTTGGGCCATCCTCTCCAAGCCCTATAGAATCATGGGTAAACACATAGGTAACAGGGATATTCATAAGCGCAGAGAGTCGCACAGCATTTCTTGCATAATCCATGAAAACCAAAAATGTCCCACCATAAGGTTTGATTCCACCATGCAGCGCCATACCGTTCATCATGGCTGCCATCCCAAATTCTCGAACTCCATAAAAAATATGATTGCCATTAGCGTCATGCTTGGTTAATGAAGTGCTTGCAGCAGACAAAGTATTATTGGAGCCAGTTAAGTCTGCAGATCCGCCTAATAACTCCGGTAATTCTGCGCAAAGGAAATCTAAACACTGCTCAGAAGCCTTTCGAGTAGCAACTGAGCCTTCTTTGCTAAGTGAGTCTTCAATAAACTGATCCATCTTAATATCAAAATCTTCTGGTAATTTGCTCTGAATTAACCTTTCCAGCAAAGCGGTCTTTTCTGGAAAAGTATCCTTATATTGAATGAGTAAATTATCCCAGCTCTCATTAAGCACTGAGCCCTGCTCAGCAGCACTCCAGGCAGAATAAATTACTTCAGGAATAAAGAATGGTTCATGGTTCCAGCCTAGATTGTCTCTTGTTGCTTGGACTTCTTCATCTCCAAGTGCAGAGCCATGAGATTTTTCAGAGCCTTCTTTAGAAGGAGAACCAAAACCAATTTTGGTTTTACAACAAATCATGGAGGGCTTTTGCTCCTCTCTCTTCGCTGAATCTATAGCGCTAATAATTGCTTCGGTATCATGTCCATCTACCTCGATAACCTGCCATCCATAGGATTCAAAACGTTTAACAGTATCGTCTGTAAACCAATCTTCAACCTTGCCATCTATTGAAATGCCGTTTTGATCATAGAAACAAATAAGTTTCCCAAGTTCATGAGTCCCTGCAAAAGAACAAGCTTCATGAGAGATGCCCTCCATAAGACACCCATCACCTAAAAATACATAAGTGTAATGATCAATTACACTAAAACCATCTTGATTAAATCTTGTGGCTAGGTGTTTTTCTGCTAAAGCCATGCCAACTGCGTTAGCCAATCCCTGGCCAAGAGGACCTGTTGTAGTTTCAATGCCTAAGTCTAAATCGTATTCAGGATGACCAGGAGTCTTTGATTTAAGCTGTCTAAAGTTTTTGATGTCTTCTATGCTCAGAGGATATCCAGTCAAATGCAATAGACTATAGAGCAACATGGATCCATGACCATTGGAAAGCACAAACCTATCTCTGTTAAACCAACCTGGATTTGCAGGATTATGCTTTAAGTGATGTTTCCAAAGAGCTACAGCAATATCAGCCATTCCCATTGGCATACCAGGATGTCCAGAATTGGCTTTTTGTACAGCATCGATTGAAAGAAAACGGATTGCATTTGCAAGCTCAGAATTTGAAGGGGTGCTCATGTAAAGAGATCTTAATATGAATAGATTTACAAATAAACCAATTGATTGTGATATCTATTAAAAAGGTTTAAAATTCGCACAAATAGCGATTTGTTCCTGCTTGCATGCTAAAACTGCTAAAAGGGACGCCTTAATAATAGGTGTATTAATGAACTTATCATTTGAATTTTTTCCACCAAAAGACTTGGATTTTCTGAGGGTGGCAGAGTGCTTCAATGATTTAAGCGTCTTAGATCCAAAATTTATTTCTATAACCTACGGAGCTCTTGGAAATTCGGAAGAAAAATCCCTGGGCCTGATAAAAGAAATTAAAAATTTATCAAGTATAGAGATAGCTGCACACCTAACATTAGTTAATAAATCAAAAGATCAAATCAATAATATAGCTTCTCAATTAAAAGATGCGGGTATAAATCAGATTGTAGCCATCAGAGGAGATAGTCCTGACGGTAATTTTAAGCACCATCCAGAAGGCTTTCGTGCGACCAGTGAATTTGTAAGCTATTTGAAAAATTTAGGATTTGAAGTAATTGTATCGGCTTATCCAGAACCTCATCCAATGTCTAAGGGGTTTGAAGTTGATCTACAAATTCTTAAAGATAAAGTGGATGCAGGCGCAACCAAAGCAATCACTCAGTTCTGTTTTGATGACTCTCGTTTTGAATTTTTAAGAAATGAAGTTAGTCGTGAAAATATTGGTATTGAATTAATTGCAGGAATTATGCCTATTTATAATATAGAAAACCTTTGTAACATGGCAGTGAGATGCGGTGCAAAGATCCCTCAAGAAATTATCAAAAAATTCGAAAACAAATCACCAGACGATGAAGAGATGGCTATCGAAATCATTTCAAGCCAAATTAGAAGCTTAAGAAGTTTTGGTTATGAATCTTTTCATGTTTATACGTTAAATAAATCTAATCTAGTTAAGAAAATAATAGATTCGATACAGGAGAAATTATGAGTTATATTTTTACATCTGAGTCAGTTTCTGAAGGTCATCCAGACAAAGTATGCGACCAAATCTCTGATGCTATTTTAGATGCCTATCTAAAAGAGGATCCAAACAGCAGAGTTGCATGTGAAACATTGATAAAAAATAACATGGTGGTAGTTGCTGGTGAGATAACTTCTGCAGGTGCGCCAAATCTTGAGCCAATCATTAGAAATGTAATAAATGAAATAGGCTATAACGATGATCAGCTTGGCTTTAATGGCAGCAACTGTGAAATACAGAATTTTATCTTTCAACAGTCACCAGATATTGCTCAAGGAGTTAATGAAGGAGAGGGTGAAAATTTAGAACAGGGTGCTGGAGATCAGGGTTTAATGTTTGGTTATGCATGCAATGAAACTGCCACTCTAATGCCTGCACCGATTGATCTAAGTCATAAATTGGTAAAAAAACAATCTGAGGTTAGAAAGAATGGTGCATTGTCTTGGCTAAGACCGGATGCAAAGAGTCAGGTCAGTGTTGTTTATGATGAGGGAGGCAAGGTTATTCAAGGCATTTCTGCCATTGTGTTATCAACACAGCATGATGAGGGCATCTCTCAAGCTGATTTAAAAGAAGCAGTAATGGAAGAAATAATCAAACCAATTATTCCCTCAGAATGGATGCTTGATAACACAAAAGTGTTTATAAACCCTACCGGGAAATTTGTGATTGGAGGCCCAGTTGGGGATTGCGGCCTAACCGGGAGAAAGATTATTGTGGATACCTATGGAGGCATGGCGCGCCATGGTGGTGGAGCATTCTCTGGTAAGGACCCTTCAAAAGTCGATCGATCTGCAGCTTATGCAGCAAGATATGTTGCTAAGAATATTGTAAATTCTGGCTATGCTGATTATTGCGAGATCCAAGTTTCCTATGCAATTGGAGTAGCAGAGCCTACTTCAATTAACATCAACACCTTTGGAACAGAAAAAACAGACCTATCTCAATTGGAATCACTTGTCAGAGAAAAGTTTGATCTAAGACCAAAGGGCATCATTAATATGCTTGATTTAAAGAGGCCAATATATCAAGATACAGCGGCCTATGGTCATTTTGGCAGATCAGATGTCGAATTTTCATGGGAAAAAACAGACGTTAGTTTATAAGTAAGGTAAAAAAATATGAGCAATGATTACAAGGTAGCAGATATAGACCTAGCGGATTTTGGAAGAAGGGAAATATCCCTTGCCGAAAACGAAATGCCCGCTTTGATGACATTAAGAGAAAAATATAAAGGGGAGCAACCTTTAAAAGGCGCTAAAATCATGGGTTGCATCCATATGACAGTGCAAACTGCCGTATTAATGGAAACATTAGCAGATTTAGGAGCCGAGCTTCGTTGGTCTTCTTGTAATATTTTTTCTACTCAGGATCATGCAGCTGCAGCAATGGCTGCAAGAGGAATTCCAACTTTTGCCTGGAAAGGTGAAACCGAGGAAGAATTCGAATGGTGTATTGAGCAAACTATCTTAAAAGATGGCAAACCTTGGGATGCCAATATGATTTTAGACGATGGCGGGGACTTGACTGCAATGGTTCACGACAAATACCCAGAAATGCTTGAAACTATCCACGGTATCTCAGAAGAAACTACAACTGGAGTCCATCGACTCAAAGACATGCTAAAAAAGGGAGAATTAAAAGTTCCAGCAATCAATGTTAATGACTCCGTTACTAAATCTAAAAATGACAATAAATACGGCTGCAGACACAGCTTGAATGATGCAATTAAAAGAGGGACTGATATGCTCCTTTCGGGGAAAAAAGCATTGGTTATAGGGTACGGTGATGTTGGGAAGGGGTCTGCTCAAAGTCTTTCTCAAGAAGGCATGATTGTAAGAATTGTGGAATCGGACCCAATATGTGCGATGCAGGCTTGCATGGATGGCTATGAAGTTGTTTCTGCTTACAATAATGGCGTAGTAACTAGAAATATTGCTGACATAAATACCTCTCTGCTTAACGATACAGATCTACTGGTTACAACTACTGGCAATGTTAATGTCTGTGATGCACCAATGTTAGAAAGCCTTAAAAATGCAAGCGTGGTATGCAACATTGGCCACTTTGATAACGAAATTGACACTCACTACATGAGAGAAGCGTGGTACTGGGAGGAAATAAAACCACAAGTACACCGAATTTTTAGAGATACAAAGCCAGGCAGCACTCCTGACCTGTCTTCAAAAAACTTCATCATTCTATTGGCTGAAGGAAGGCTAGTTAATCTTGGTAATGCTACCGGTCACCCAAGCAGAATAATGGATGGTTCTTTTGCTAACCAGGTATTGGCCCAGATATATCTTTATCAACAAGCCTTTGCAAACATTAATGATGAAGATAAAAAACAAGAACTCTTGAAAGTTAAAGTGCTTCCTAAGAAACTTGATGAAGAAGTAGCACAGTTAATGGTCGAGGGCTTTGGCGGCATGGTTACAAAGCTAACAGAGGAGCAAGCCACTTACATTGGCGTCAATGTTGAGGGCCCCTTTAAAGACGAAGAGTATAAGTACTAAAAAATCAGAAAGCCTTAACTTAAAGGTTTTATAATTGACTGATGTCAAAAACGGTTTTTCTAATATTTATTGCTGGTTTTTTCTTGGCGTCTTGTGGATATAAAGGGCCAATAAATCCGAACACAGATTCATTAAAGGCAGAAATTGAACAGTTTTAGCCATGAAAATGGCATTCTTTTTTGTGAGAATGTATCTATTGCTGAGATTGCTGAAAAGTTCGGTTCACCCGTCTATGTTTATTCTGAAAACCACATTCGCAGCAAAGCACGAGATTATCTAACAAGCCTGTCAAAGCCTGGAATGATATGTTTTTCTGTAAAGGCATTGTCTAACATTCATATTTTAAAAATTTTGGCCGATGAAGGATGCTGTTTTGATGTGGTTTCTGCTGGAGAAATGCAAAGATGTTTTGCAGCAGGCATAGATGCTGGGAAATTAATTTTCTCAGGAGTTGGAAAATCTGAACAAGAAATTGCATTTGCAATTAAATCTGGAATATTCTCAATCAATGCTGAATCTTTCTCAGAAATAGAAAGAATATCAAAAATTGCTGCAGAACTTGATACTGTTGCACCCCTTGGCATAAGAATTAATCCAGATATTTCCATTGCTAGCCATGAATATATTCAAACAGGCAAGAAGGAAGATAAATTTGGAATCAATACTGAAGACGCTTTATCAAAATTAAAAGAGATTTCAAATAATCCGCATCTTGAGCTTAAGGGCATTGCTTGTCATATTGGCTCACAAATTTCAGACACAGCTTATTTTAAAGAAGCTGCTAAAAGTATGCTAAGAGTTATATCAGAAATTGATGCGCTCGATTTAACTTGCTCATTTATTGATATGGGTGGTGGCGGAGCAATAAATTACATTAATGAAAAAGAGATGGCTCCTCAAGATATCATTGAGGCAATTGAAGATGTGCTGAAAGAAAGAAATGAGTTGCTCGTTCTTGAGCCCGGACGATCTATAGTTGGAAATGCCGGAGCTCTTATCACTAAAGTAGAGTATCTTAAATCAAGTTTCGCAATAGTAGATGCTGGGATGAATGATCTTATTCGACCAGCTTTATACAAAGCAGAGCATAAAATTGTTGATGTGAATTTATCTCTTAAAGAAAATAAAACCTTAAAAGTGGTTGGGCCTATTTGTGAATCTGGAGACTATCTGTCTCAAGAATCTCAGCTTCAAGCAGATGAGGGCGATTACATTGCAGTCTTAGGTGCAGGAGCTTATGGGTCAGTTATGTCTTCTAATTATAATAGCCGGGCTAGAGCGCCAGAAATCTTGGTTAATGGAGATAACTACAGGCTTATCAGAAAAAGAGAGTCTGTAGCAGATCTTATAAATCCTGAAATTAACCTATGAGCATAAAATTTAGTAAGTGGCATGCTAACGGAAATGATTTCTTAATCACAGAATGCTTAAGCCAAGATTTTTCCCTCAATAAAAAGTCTATTAGCCAAATTGCAAACAGGCATCAAGGGATTGGTTTTGATCAGCTGATCTTAGTTTGCCCCCCTATTAAGCCAAAGAGTGATTTCAGCTTTAGATTCTTTAATGCGGATGGCACTGAAGCAGGTAATTGTTTGAATGGTTCTAGGTGTGCTGTTTCATTCATTAAACAACAACACTTTTCAAAAAAAGACTCTTTGGTAGTAGATATAAAAAATAGTTCTAATTTATATTCAATTTCTAGAGGGTCGGTCGCCACTGAATCAACTATGGCGACTTCCTTAAATATACCGAGAGCTTTAGATAAACATTTATTGCGGTTTAAGTTGAAAAAAGTAGGCTTTGTTGAAATTGGTAACAAACATCTAATTCTTTCATCTAAATCAAAGCCCAGCTCCATAGACCTAATAAGTCTAGATAAAGTAATTAGGTCTATAGCAGATTTTAATGATGCCAATATCTCGGTTTTCCATAAAGACAAGAATGTTTTATCAGTAAGAACATCTGAAAACGGAGTTGGAGAAACTCTTTCTTGTGGGTCTGCTGCAGCAGCCATTGCAAGTCTATTGAATGAGAAAAATTTAGTTGTTGCATCTCCTGGGGGTAAGCTCAAAACCTTGAAGACAAAAAAAGATACAATTATTTTAAAAGGTCCTACAGAACATATTATGGAATGCACATGGGAAAGAAAAAAGAAATAACCGCTGCTGAGGTTGAGCTCTACTTACTTGATAATCTAGACTTCTTTAAATCCAGGGAGTCTCTTGTTGCAGAGCTAGAATTTAAAGATTCTGTTGCTGGCGCCTCTTCCTTGCTAGAGAAACAAGTAAAGAAGCTGCGTTCGGAGCAAAACTCCCTCTCGGATTTATTAAATAAATTCCTGGCAAATGCTTCTGAGAATGAAATGTTGTTTAACAATACTAAAGCATTGCTGCTTAATGCTCTTGATTGTAATAATAGCCAAGAGCTATTTCAGGTATCTGAAAAATACTTTCAAGATATTGAGGGTATCGATTTTTGTAGTTGTTCATTTTTAGATACTGCTGAAAAAGAGTTAATCGAAAATACTCTTGGTAAAGATTTGGAAAGCAATAATGCTTTCATAGGCAGTTTTTCTTTTGAAAAGGCTGAGGCCATTTTCGGGAACAAAGATTTGCGTTCTGGTGTAATCGCAGTCTCTCAGGAATCAAAAAAGATTATCCTGATAAAGCTAGCTTCAAAAGATGGATCTAGATACATTGGTGATGAAGGCACTGCCTTTATAGAATATGTAATTGAGATACTTGGGGCTATTGCAAACAAAATAGACGGATAAAGGGTTGCTAAAAAAAGAAATTGAAGATTTTTACGAGTATGTCCACCTCATACGCGGCCAAGCAATAAATACCGCAAAGTCTTATAGAAGAGATCTCTTAAAGTTAAACGAATTTCTGCAAACCAAAAATGTTTTATCTGTAACAAAGATTCAGAAAGCAGATATGTCTGAATGGATTGGCATTCTTTTTGATTCTGGGCTTAGCACTAAAAGCATTCAACGACATATTTCTTCTGCAAAAGCTTTGTTTCAATTCCTTAAAAAAAGAGGAGTCATTGATGTCTCTCCACTGGAAACCATTAGGCCCCCAAAAGCTAGCAACTATTTACCGAATACTTTATCTCCTGAAGACGTCATGCAACTTCTCTCTTTTCGCCCCAACACAAACGGTGAAATTCGGGATATCTGTATTATAGAGCTCATCTATGCATGCGGCTTAAGAGTTTCTGAGGCAGCAAATATTGATATCAAAGACTTTGAAGAAGGCCTGCAATTTTTAAGAGTACTTGGCAAAGGTTCAAAAGTTAGATTAGTGCCGGTGGGTTCCTTTGCAATTAAGGCGATTGAACTCTGGCTTGAGAAAAGGGCAAACATAGAAACAAATGAAAACGCTCTTTTTATAAATTTAAGAGGAAAGCGAATCTCCCCAAGATCAATCCAAAACTCTATAAAAAAGATTTCTATTGCTCAGGGTCTTCCTCCTGTTCACCCTCATATGCTCAGACATAGTTTTGCGACCCATTTGCTAGAATCAAGCGGTGATCTAAGAAGTATTCAGGAGCTTCTAGGACATGCTTCACTTTCAACTACTCAGATATATACTAAATTAGATTATCAACATTTAATGAGCGTCTATGAGAAAGCGCATCCAAGAGCAATAAAAAAGTGAGCAGAATTAAACTTATAACCTTTGATTTGGATGATACCTTTTGGGATATTGGGCCCGTCATCATTAATG
>VMDH01000020.1 GCA_008080945.1 Gammaproteobacteria bacterium
TGTATTGTTAAGGGTTGTTTTTGGTGTCTGATCAAGATCATAAAGTCCAGACTTTGTTTGATACACATTTAATTATTCAATTAAAACATATTTATCTTAACGCTTGCGATCAGAAAGATCCTGACACCATGCAAAGTGTGTTTACCAATCCATGTGAAATTGATTATGGTCAAGTAGGTAGTTTTAATAATCCCAATGATCTAGCCGAAATATTTAAGGCGGTTGGCTGTCATGATTACATGAAGGAATCCCATCATGCGCATAACCCCATTATTAATTTTCTTGATAACGAATCTGCAGCAGGAACGTGGGGATTAACCTACACCCTCATTAATACCAACGATCAAACCCATACAGTTTTACAGGGAATGTATGAAGATGAATACAAAAAAATTAACGACCAATGGAAAATATCCAAGACAACCTTTAAACCTTCATCCCAAATTCAGCTAGATATTTCTGAAGAAATTTTAAAAGTTCTGTTGGTTGGTTAGCTCTATTTAGTGGTGCAACTAATTAAGTAAGCGTGGCTTGCTCTGAGCGCCTCTTTTTTACCAGTATCATTAAGTAAATTATTCTGGCGAAAGTTTAAAGACATGACCGCAAGCAAGATTTGGTTCGTAACCAAAAATACTCCATGCTTATCAAACATATTGGGAAGATTGGTTTTATTTTCAAACTTATTAAGAACAGTATCCGACAAATCTTTAAATACATCCTTGTCCACAGAATGTAGAAAGCTATTGCCAAGTAGTAACTTAGTTGCCCCTAAATTTTCATTAAAAAAATCAAAGCATGCATCCACTAAATTACTGCATAGCTCATGCAGGGTGTTATCTTCTAAACTAAACTGGCTCTTTTTAACATGAGAGGTTAGCGCCACAAGATATTTACTTGCTAACGCATACTTAATATCTTCTGGTGTTTGAAAAAATTTATAGGTTGAGGTTCTTTTAAGTCCTGCTTCTTTAGTTAGCAAAGCAATAGAAATATTTGAAACCTCTGCTCCCTCACATAATAGCCTATCTGCAGTATTTAGCAGGGTATCAATACGTTTTACACTTCTTGCTTGTTTAGCGTTTTCGTACATGCCTAAATTATAGACAAATGTTTAATATTTTTAAATTAAACTGCTAAAAAACCTCCATCAACTGGAATATAGGCACCTGTTAAATAAGAAGCCTCTTCTGAGCACAGGAAGTATGCAGTATTTGCTATTTCTGCTGCTTTACCGGCTCGTTGCATAGGAATTTTTGTAAGAAAATAGTTCTTGAATCCATCGTCTTGCATCCAATCGCTAGTCATGGGTGTTTCTATGACGCCTGGTCCTATTGCGTTTACCCTTAAGTTTAGCGTTGCATAATCTTGGGCCATAGATTTCGTCAACCCTATAACGGCATGCTTGGTAGCTGAATAAACAGCATGGCCAGGAGTACCTCGTTTTCCCATGATAGATGAGATATTAATGACGGATGCAGATTCAAGTTTATTTGCTAAAAACTGTTGAGCAAAAAGTTTTGAGGCATAGAAGCTACCATTAAGATTGATATCTACACAGCGCTTCCATTCATCTACATCATATTCATGCAATGCATTAGTAGAGGGACTGATGCCAGCACAATTAATTAAAACTGTTGCACCAACTCCATGGATGGAAGTAAAAACACTCTCCAATTCATTAAAATCAGCAACGTTTGCTTGATGAATATCGACATCTTCTTTGGAGATTCCGGCGCTACTTAATTTTTCTTTAATTCCTTCAATGCGGTAATCAATAATAATGACCCTATAGTTATGAGAAATAAATTTTTCTAGGCAGGCAAATCCGATTCCTGATCCGCCACCAGTTATTATTGCTGTTTTCTTATCCATGCTAATTTACCTTGGTTATAATAATTTATTATGCACTCTGACTTAGAAGTTCAGCAATTAATCCAATCAGATTTTTTTAAAATACATAAAGAAATTGTTTTGGGCGAGGAGATGGATGTCTTTAAAAATAGACCTAGATCCTTATTAGATTTCCTTAATAATTCTGCGCATTTCGGTGATAAGCCATATCTAATATTCCAAAATCGAACGCTTACATTTTCAGAGCACCTTGAGTTGGTTAAAAATTTTTCTAGCTATCTTAAAGAAACTTACGATATCAAGCCGGGAGACAGGGTTGCTATCTATGCCGCAAACTCTATTGAGTGGATAGTATCTTTTTGGTCTGTAGTTTCATTGGGTGCAGTTGCTTGCGCTCTTAACGGCTGGTGGAATGGCAAAGAGGCAGAGGCTGCAATTGAAGATGCTCAACCTAAATTAATTCTAGCCGATTCCAAGAGGATTGAACGCTTTAATCAGCAGCCATCTAATCTTATTAATTTTGATGAATTTGCCTTTCAAGATCTTAAAAACATAAAAGAGTCTCAATTTAGCTCAATTGCAGAAGATGATTGTGCCTGCTTGCTGTATACCAGTGGAACAACTGGTTCCCCCAAAGGCGTTATGACCTCCCATCGTTCAATGATTTCAAATACTATGCTCCAACTTTTACAAGGTGCAGCAGTCTCGGCAAGAAGCAGTAAGCTTGGAGTTAACTGGGGTCAACATTCCCCAACCAGTTTACTAACATCACCACTTTTTCATGTTTCAGGTTTATCAGCAGGAGCTGTGACTGCATTGTTTGCAGGCACGACCACTCTTATTTACGACGGTAGATTTGATGCTCAAAAAATCTTAAGCATGTTTGAAGATCATAAAGTCACTTCTTGGGGAGGCGCAGTTCCTACTGCTCTTAAAAGAGTTTTGGATGAAGCTGAAGGATGCAATCAAACTTTTGAAAGCGTGTTAGTCATTGGCGGTGGCGGGGCTCCTATGCCTCCAAAGCATATAGAGAGAACTAAAAGTATCTTCCCTAATTGCAAGCATAATTTTGGTTACGGTTATGGATTAACTGAATCCGGAGCCATTACTATTATAAATTGGGGTGATGGCTTAGATGCTCATCCAGATTCTCCTGGCCAAACTATGCCTACCATAAATATTGAATTACGTGATGATGATGGCGCTTTAATTGCTGGCGATAATCAAGAAGGAGAAATATACGTTAGGAGTCCCTCAGTGATGTTGGGATATTTTAATAAACCTGAGGCAACTGCAGATGCCTTGCGCGATGGCAGATGGCTCAAAACTGGTGATTATGCTTATAAATCAAACGGGCTTTATTACATTGTTTCAAGAAGAACTGATTTAATTTTAAGAGGTGCAGAAAATGTTTATCCTCAAGAAATTGAAATTATCTTAGATTCTCATCCTGAGGTAGTGGAGTCAGCAGTTGTAGGGGTGCCTCATGATGATTTGGGCCAAGAAGTAAAAGCAATAGTGGTTCTGCATAATGACATTTCTTTTGCCGAATTAGAGAGTTATGTTCGTTCTCATCTTGCTAATTTCAAGGTTCCTTCTTTATGGGAGGTTAGCAAGAATCCTTTTCCAAGAAATGCATCAGGAAAGTTAATGAAACATGTTATCTTAGATAGCACCAAGCAAACTATGATTGAAGAAAGTTAATATGTTGCGTGCCCCATTTAAATTAGAGTATTCCTACAAAAGATCCCCTGGAACAGTTATAAAAAATTTCTTTTCCTTCCTGGCTGAAAAAAAAATATCAGGTTCAGTCTTTAGTAATGGAGATATTTTTGTTCCTGCCATCGAATTCCATCCTGAAACTAGAGAGGCTGCGAAGGAGGTAGTTGATCTAAGTGAAGCCATTACCCTGGAGCAATGGACTTGGGTAAGTAAACCTAAGTCGTATCATCCTCTTCAAAAACCATTTGCCTTTGGATTGGTTAGAGTCGGCAACTCAAGAAGTACCATGCTGCATTTAATATCAGATTGTTCTGAAGAAGATTTATCTAAAGACATCCAATTGAAGCCATGTTGGGATACTAAAGCAAATGAGGGTATGCAGTTATTAGCATATTTTAAGATTAATGAATAACTCCTCAGAAAAAGATTACTTTGAATCATTAATTAGCCTTGAGTACACCCATACCGCAGGATCTGCAACCACAAGATTTTTAGAGGCAGTAGCTGAAGGCAAGATTGTTGGACAAAAATGTCCAAAGTGCTCTGCCGTATATGTTCCTCCAAGAGGAAGTTGTCCAAGAGACGGTGTACCAACTTCAGAGGAGGTTACTCTTACAGATCGAGGTTGCGTAGAATCCTTTACTGTTGTCCACATTCCCATCCCTGGAAATCCCATTGAGCCGCCCTTTGTCTCAGCAATGATTAGACTCGATGGCGCCAATATCTCTTTTCTTCACCTCATTCAAGAGATACCTGTTGAAGAAATCAGAATTGGTATGCGCGTCGAAGCAGTATGGAAGCCTCAAGAGGAGTGGACAACTTCGCTTGAAAATATTAAATGGTTTAAACCTACGGGAGAGCCAGATATTAAGCCAGAATCTCTAATATTTAAGCCAAAATGAAACGCATAGGTGTAGTAGGGTATTCTCAAAATTCCATTAAATCTGACGCAGGAGCAGCTAATGAAGTTGAGTTGATTATGCCAGTAGTGCATGAGGTTCTTGCTGAGACAAATCTCACCCAGTCAAATATTGATTTTACGTGCTCTGGAAGTTGCGATTATTTACAAGGAGCAGCGTTTGCATTTGTTGAGGGGCTGAATGCTATTCAAACTTATCCTCCCATAAAAGAGTCGCATGTTGAGATGGATGCTGCTTGGGCTTTGTATGAGTCCTATTTAAGGATTCTCAGTGGTGATGCAGAAATAGCGCTTATATATGGATTTGGAAAATCTTCTCCTGGCAATCTTGATCAGATTATGTCTTTACAGCTTGACCCATACTATGTTGCTCCATTGTGGCCGGACAGAGTAAATCTTGCTGGCTTACAAGCGCAGAGCATGATGCAGGCAGGGATGCTAACAAGGGAGGACATGCATGCAGCTGTTTGTGCTTCTGCCCACAATGCAAAAAATAACCCCAGCGCTTTCAAAATTGATCCGCCATCATTAGAGGAATACCTTGGAAGCGCAATGATTTCTTCTCCTCTAACAAAGTATGATTGTGCACCGATATCGGATGGTGCTTCTGCAATAATCATTGCATCAGAAGATGCATGTAAAAAATATAACCTTGATCCCATTTGGATTGAAAAAATTGGTCATCAGGTAGATTCATCTAATCTTGGATTTAGAGACTTAACTTTAGTTAAACCCGTTTCAGATCTTATGAATAAATTAGATATAGATCTCAACACGATAGATATTATTGAGACCCAAGCACAGTTCTCCCATGAAGTGGTTTTAATGTCTCAGATATTTAAGAGAACTATTCAAGATATTAATTTATCGGGTGGTCCGCTTGCAGGCAATGTCATGATGGCAGCAGGATTAGATACAATTGGTCATACGTATAAATTTCTTAAATCGCACCAACATTCAGTTGCATTAGCGCATGCTGTTTCTGGTCCATGTTTGCAACATAATTTATTAGCTTGCTTAAGGAGCCCTGCATGATTCCAGCTGCAGTTATAGGAGTGGGGCAAACTAAATACGATTCCAAGAGAAGAGACGTGTCTATGCCAGGCCTAATTAGAGAAGCAATAGACAGGGCATTAATTCAGGCAGGAGTAGATTGGGATGATATTGATGCGGTGATTCTGGGGAAGGCTCCTGATATGTTTGAAGGAGTAATGATGCCAGAATTATTTTTAGCAGATTCAATTGGTGCATACAATAAGCCTTTACTGAGAGTCCATACAGCAGGCAGTGTCGGTGGAAGTACTGCCATTATGGCGGCAACTCATATCACCTCAGGTCAATATAAGTGTGTGCTAACTGTATCCTTTGAAAAACAGTCAGAATCTAATGCTACATGGGCGCTCTCTCCTAAATATCCTTACACACCTCACATTAACGCAGGTGCTGGAGGGTATTTTGCTCCTTACATGAGGGAGTACATCAGAAGATCTGGCGCACCAGAGCATATCGGTTGGCAAGTAGCAGTCAAAGATAGGCAAAATGCTAACCTTAATCCGTTAGCCCACTTACAAATACCCGGAATCGATTTAGAAATGGTTAAGAGCACTCCCATGCTATGGGAGCCTTTACGATACTTAGAGAGTTGTCCTTCCTCAGATGGCGCATGTGCATTAATCATTGCTGCAAAGGACATTGCTAAAGGTAAAAATGCAGCTTGGATTAAGGGAATGTCTGTTCGTTCAGAGGGCACGCTTTCTGCAGGTAGGGATGAGGTTAACCCGCTTGCAGGGCAGATGTGCGCAAAGGATGTCTATGCCCAGGCAGGTATTGATAATCCACTTAAAGAAATTGATTGCGCTGAAATTTATGTACCTTTTTCTTGGTACGAGCCTATGTGGTTAGAAAACCTTGGCTTTGCCGATAAAAATAAAGGATGGGAATTTACAGATCAAGGCAGAACCGAGCTTTCTGGAGATATCCCTTTTAACATGTCTGGAGGAGTTCTCTCATCAAACCCAATTGGTGCTTCTGGCATGATAAGGTTTGGAGAAGCTGCTCTGCAGGTAATGGGAGAGGCAGGTGAGCACCAGGTAGATAATGCAAAAGTTGCTATGGGCCATGCCTACGGTGGAGCTGCTCAATTTTTTGCAATGTGGGTAGTTGGAAAAGAAATATAGGAGAGATTATGGATACCAATCATGCAATTGTTACTCAGGATAAACATATACTAGTTATTACATTGAACAGGCCTGAAAAAAGAAATGCATTAAGCCCAGGGATGCTCATGACGGTTTACGATGCATGGCAAGAACTCAAATCGAATGATGATCTCAGATGCGCTGTTATAACTGGAAATGGAGGAACTTTTTGTTCTGGGGCAGACTTATCAGCGATGAAAGAAGGTAACGAGGATGCAGAAATGATGGAAAAGCTTAAAGAAATACCTGATTTGCATTGGCAGGCTTTACTAAGACACAATCGTCCAAATAAACCCATTATCGCTGCGGTAGAGGGTTTTGCACTTGCAGGAGGAACTGAAATACTTCAGGGTACTGATATTAGAGTGGCGGGAGAGAGTAGCACTTTTGGTCTTACTGAGCCGCTGAGAGGGCTTTTTCCATTAGGTGGATCGACCATCAGATTGCGAAGACAAATCCCTTACACGTTAGCAGCTGAGATGCTCCTTACAGCTAGAAAAATATCAGCAAATGAAGCACTTAGATACGGTCTTATTGGTCATGTTGTACCCGATGGAACTGCCTTAGATAAAGCTATGGAGTTAGCAAATATAGTTGCTGACAATGCACCATTATCTATTCAAGCCATTACTAAATCATTACGGGAGTTTGATGAAAGTATCCATGAAAAAGAAGCATTGGAAAAAGAGTTAGAGATTGGCCAACCCATTTTTGCTACTGAAGATATGATGGAAGGCCTTACAGCTTTTGCTGAGAAAAGAAAACCAGAATTCAAAGGAAAATAAGTTTGTCTAAGATCAATACTGTCACTGCTGATAATAATCTATTCATCTGCTTTAACAGGCCAGAAAAAAGAAATGCATTGGATGCAGAATCATGGGATTTATTAGCCAATGCTCTTCTTGAGGCAGATACTAATGATTCAATTTTGACAGCCACTCTTAAAGGGGATCAGAGCTCTTTTTGTTCTGGGGTGGATATTGCAAGCATGCTATCTGGCGATGCCAATGAATATGAAAAGCCTTTTAATAAATGCATTCAAGTCTTAAGAGAATTCTCAAAACCTCTGCTAGCAATAGTTGAAGGTCCTGCGGTCGGTGGTGGAGCAACTATTTTGCTGCATTGCGATGCAGTATTTATGGGCACTGCAGCTAAGATTAAATACCCTTTTTCTGAACTTGGTCTGGTTACTGAGTTAGGAAGTTCAGCTCTTCTGTTAAATTCCCTGGGCTATCTAAAAACTTTTGAATTATTGGCAAAATCAGATTGGATTAATGCAGAGCAATACCATGCATTGGGTTTAGCAAATTATGTTGGAATTGATTTTGAAAAAGAACATGCAAAATTTGTTGAAAGCCTTTCAACGAAATCCATTGCGTCTATAAAAGAAATCAAACACATTTTAAAATCTCTCACCAAAGAGAGTCTCTCAAAAGCATTGGAGCTTGAAACACAAGGCATGAAGAAACTCTTTGGCTCACCTGATAACTTGCAAGCTGCAAAAGAATTTAAAAAATAATTTTGAACCCTGTAGAAAATATATTTAATCCAGATTCTATTCAGAATTTTTTACTGCATAACCCAGAATATGCTTGGATTACGGTTTTTATGCTTGCTTTCCTTGAATCAATGGTAATTTCAGGAAGCATTGTTCCTAGTATCGTACTCTTCTCAGTTAGTGTGTATTTGTTCAATCAAGAGATACTAGCCCTCTATTTAATTGCACCCATAGCCATAGCTGGAGCACACCTTGGTGATCTTGGAGGTTTTTTAGTTGGAAAATATTCGGGTAATAAAGTCTTATCGCTTACTTTTTTTAAAAAGAGGGCTTCCTTAATAAATAAAGCTACTTCAGCAGCAGATAGATTTGGTCCTCTGGCAGTAATTATCGGAAGGTTTATGCCTGCCATTCGACCCATCATGCCTTTTTTTTTAGGGTTAACAAGATTGGAATTTAAGCGCTTTTATTTTGCTGATATTTTAGCTTGCTCTACCTGGGGGATTGCTTTAGTTTTAATGCTCCAGGGCGTTCAGGCTCTGGGTTTTATAAATACCATTTTAATTGCCTTGGTTGGGGTATTGTCCTTTATCTACATTAGTAATAAGGTAACAAAGAAATGATCACTATATTAATTGCTTCGCTCGCTGTAATAGCAATTGTTTTTTTGTTGCAACAGCTCATAAAGTCTTATCCTGATAATAATATTTTAAGAGCACTCAGGGATTTATTTGTAATCATGCTTGCTTTAGGTATAACGGTGGCAATTATTTTTATTGGATTTAGGTTGCTGAGATTTGTGTTATGAGCCAAAAGCTATCACTTAAATTAATACAGGAAGATTGTGTTAAGCGTAAATTAAAGTTAACTCCTCCAAGAGAAAAAGTAATCAGTTATTTAATCAATGAGACAGAATCTAGAACTGCCTATCAAATACTTGAATACTTGCAGCAATCTGATCCCAGCACCAAGCCACCAACGGTTTATCGCGCTCTAGATTTTTTATGTTTAAATGGATTTGCCCATCGCATTGAATCGAGCAATTCTTTCATAGCTTGCGATTTAGAGGGCGAGAAACATATGGCCCAATTTTTTATATGTCAGTCATGCAATCAAGTCACTGAATTTCATTCTCACAAATTAAGTAAAATTTTGGAGGAAGAAGCAGCTAATTTTCAATTTTCTATCCAACAGGAGATTTTAGAAGCTAAAGGTGTATGCAAGTCCTGTAGAAAATGAGTACATTATTTGAAAAAATAATTAATAGAGAAATTCCTGCTGACATAGTTTATGAGGATGAGATATCACTTGCCTTTAAAGATATAAATCCTCAAGCACCTACTCATATTTTAATTATTCCCAAAAAACCCATTGAAAAGTTATCTGATGCAAACATTGAAGATCAAGCATTGCTAGGACATTTAATGTTGGTAGCAGGAAAGATTGCAGAGCAATTAAATTTAGATAACACCTTCAGGATTATTATCAATAATGGAGCAGGGGCAGGACAGAGTGTTTTTCATCTGCATTTACACCTTATGAGCGGGAGACCATTATCATGGCCTCCAGGATAGATATGGATTTAGAAAATAG
This sequence comes from Gammaproteobacteria bacterium, assembly GCA_008080945.1. GTDB lineage: Bacteria > Pseudomonadota > Gammaproteobacteria > Magnimaribacterales > D2472 > VMDH01. The sequence goes on from VMDH01000020.1 coordinate 9,782, forward strand.
AGTTGATAGGTTAGAGTCCATTGATGCCATTAGACAACTGGCCAGTAAGTATGCCTTAACTTTGGATATGCGAAATTTGGATCAACATGTAAATTTATTTGTTTCAGATGTTAGCGTTGGCAAACACGGTAAAGGCCACCAGGCTCTTAAAATCTGGGCCAACGATACATTTAGGAATCAATTTTCAGGCACCTCACATCACATTGGAAATCATATTATTGAGTTTCTTGATAAAGATAATGCTATTGGGGTTGTGTATTCTAAGAATGAGCACGAAACCGGAGATGAATGGGTAATTATGCAAATGCTTTACTGGGATACTTATGTAAGAGTTCAGGGTGGCTGGCTCTTTAAGAAGCGCTTACCCATGTATTGGTATGCAACAGATATAAATAAGCCACCCCTCGGAGACAATAAAATGCGCTGGCCTGGAAGAGAGCCCTATGAGGGGCATTTTCATGATCTTTTCCCAAGCTGGAAAAGATTTTGGGATAGTGACTACAATGCAGAGAATGATGTTGCAGAACCAGCTCCAGCAGAGCAGTTTTTAGAAATCCTAAGGGAAGGAATTTCCTCCCCAGATATCCGAGTTAGATAAAAGAGGATAAAATACCCAGCAAAAAAACTAGGGCGCCGATACCAATAAAGAATAGGGCAAGATTTTTGATTGTTTTTGAATCGTCCATGACCTTTATATTAAAAAAGTATGAGCACTGATACAAGATTAAATTTTCCAATCGAAGATATCCCCAAAAATGGAGAATCTCTGAAGATTGCTGATGGACTCACATGGGTAAGAATGCCATTACCTATGTCCCTAAATCATATTAATCTATGGCTGATTGGAGAAAATCATGATCAGACTCTTGTTGATACTGGCATGCACTTACCTGAGGTAGTTGAAAAGTGGACTGCACTAATAAATAAAGAAAATTATTCTATTAAGAGAGTATTTATCACACATATGCATCCAGATCATGTGGGTATGGGGGGTTGGTTCGTCGATCAACATAATTGTGAGTTTATGATGAGTAGAACGGATTATTTGCAATGCAGAGTCTTATCAGCAGATAAAACTGGCAACGTTCCTCAGGTTGCAATTGATTTCTACAAAAAAGCTGGCATGAAAGAAGAGGCCTTGGAAAGATATGTCAGCAGGTTTGGTTTTTTTGGATCTATTATCTATCCCTTGCCAAGTAGTTATCAAAGAGTGAAGGGTGGCGATATCCTTAATTTTGGTGAGCGTGAATGGAAAGTTTTAGAGGGTAGCGGGCATACTATGGAGCACCTTTGTTTATACTCCTTGGACGAGGAATATCTAATTAGTGGAGATCAAATCCTTCCTACCATTTCATCTCATGTGGGAGTATTTCCTACCGAGCCTGAAGCAAATCCTCTTGAGGATTGGATTAATTCTTGTAAAAGACTTAAATCTCAAGTCAATGAGGAAGTATTGGTTTTGCCAGCACATGGCAGACCATTTATTGGAGCCCATAAACGCCTGGATGCATTAATTAATCTCCATGAGGCTAATCTAGAGTCTTTGCATGATCTTTTAAAAGAACCTAGAAAGGCTACCGAAACTTTTTCAGTACTTTTTAATAGAGAAATAGATGAGAATAATTTTTTGATGGCGCTTGGTGAATCGCTAGCTCATTTAAACTGTCTTGAGCAACGAGGAGCAATTTCAAAAGATTTAATTGATGGCGTCTATCACTATGAAGCTAACTAATCTCTCTAAGCAGGCCAAGGCTTGGATATTCTACGATGGAGGCAATTCTGCTTTTGCCACCACAGTACTTGCCGCATTTTTTCCAATTTTTTTTAAAGAGTATTGGTCTTCAGGTATAACTGATTTGCAGGCTACATCCTATCTTGGTATTGGCCTAACCATTTCAAACCTTATTTTATTATTTACCGCGCCTTTTATTGGTGCAGTCACAGATCTTTCACAAACTACCAAGAAATTATTTATCGGTCTTACATGTGTAGCCATTCTGTTTGTTGGAACTTTGTTTGTTGTGCCTGCTGGCTCATGGCTCATGGCGTTAATTTTCTTTGGGATCGCTAATTACTGTTTTGCAGCTGGAAATATCCTTTACGATAAGATGATTATATTCGTTTCGGATGCATCTAATCTTTCTA
>VMDH01000024.1 GCA_008080945.1 Gammaproteobacteria bacterium
CTTCATGCAAGATAATAGCTGCAGCCGCTCCTTGTCTTGCCGCTTCCTCGAATTTGTAAGTCCATCTTCCATAATAAGTCATTGATCTGCCATTAAATAATCTTAAGTTTCCTGTTTCAAATCCAGGATCATTTATCAGCATTACAACCGTTTTCCCCCTAACATCAATGCCTTCGTAATCATTCCAATCGTATTCTGGAGCAACAATTCCATAGCCTACAAATACAATTTCGCTATCCCTTAATTTTTTATACTCAGTGGCATGTTTAGTCCAAAAGACCACTTCCTTCCCTGTTTCTAATTTGCGATCCTGGTTCCTAAAGGTAATGGTGGCGTAGGACTGATCTTTGAGTGTGATTTTAGAAGCGGGAACATTCAGAAAGAATGAATTTCCTGATACTGGATCTAATCCTAATTGGGATAACTGCTGAGCTATGTAATTTTTAGCTAGCTGGGCGCCTACGGTTCCTGGCTCCCTCCCTTCAAATTCATCCGAGGAAATTGTTTCTATCCAGTTTCTCAAACGCTGGTCTGCGCTATCTGCAAATGAAATGTCAGCTTTATTGCAACTAATTAACAATAAAGATGATATTAAAAATATGTGTCTCATTAACTTAACCTCGCTTAAGTAACATTTATGCTGAACTTTTAATATAATAATGCGTCCAAACCTTTGGAGGTACATTTCATGAAAAAAATCTCACTTAAAATTTTAAGTTTATCAGTTTTAGTTTCTTTGCCACTCATCGCAATTGAAAATGAAATCCCTGAAATAAATTACGATTCATTCACATTAGATAACGGTTTAACGGTAATTGTGCATGAGGATAGAAAGGTTCCCATGGTTGCAGTTAACGTTTGGTATCACGTGGGCTCAAAAAATGAAAAAGTTGGTAAAACAGGCTTTGCGCATCTATTTGAACACCTTATGTTTAATGGAACTGAAAACTACAACAGTGAGTATTTTGAACCTTTTGAAAAAATAGGTTCAACGGATCAAAACGGAACAACTAACAGTGATCGCACCAACTACTTTCAAAACGTTCCTACCAATGCACTTGATCTAGCCCTATGGATGGAATCTGACAGAATGGGTCATATCTTGGGTGTTATTGATGAAGAAAGATTAGACGAGCAACGCGGAGTTGTCCAAAATGAAAAAAGGCAAGGCGAGAATCGCCCTTATGGCAAGGCATTTATTACCATAGCCAAAGGTGCTTTCCCAGAGGGTCACCCCTACTCCTGGTCCACCATTGGTTATATGGAAGATCTAGATGCTGCTTCTATGGAAGATGTGCAAACTTGGTTTAAAACTTACTACGGACCTAATAATGCCGTCCTTGTATTAGCAGGAGATATTGATCTAGAAACAGCAAAAGAAAAAGTAACAGCTTATTTTGGAGATATACCAGCCGGCCCCACCCTTACCAAACCTGATACCTGGATTGCCAAAAGACTTGAGCCAAAGCGTGAAGTAATGACTGATAACGTTCCTCAGTCTAGGATCTATAAAGTTTGGAATGTTCCAGGCACCGATACTGATGAAGCAATATTCTTTGATTTAGCTGCATCGACTCTTACCGGAGGAAAGAATTCTCCCATGTATCAAAAATTAGTATATGAAAATCAGATTGCTACTTCTGTATCTGCTTTTTACTACGACAGAGAGATTGCAGGCCAATTTATTCTAGTTGCAGATGTTGCACCAGATTCAACTGTCGAGGCTGTTGAATCAATGATGGATGATGTCTTGCAAGAATTTTTAAATAAAGGTCCTGATAAAAAACTATTAGAAAACACTAAAACCCAAAATTATGCTGGCTTTGTCAGAGGCATACAGCGTATTGGTGGTTTTGGAGGTAAATCAGACATACTAGCAACCTGCCAAACTTATACTAAAAATCCTGGATGCTATAAAGATTATCTAGAGACATTAATGTCTGCCTCTGCAAAGGATATTAAAACTACCATGCAAACATGGGTCGATGATAACGCTTATGTCTTGACCATTTCACCAGAAAATAAATTTAGCACAGTGTCTACCAACATAGATCGCTCAACTGGTGTCCCCTATCCAGATGGAAAGGTTTCCTTTTCATTTCCAACGGTTGAGACAGCAACCCTAGACAACGGCTCAAAACTTGTATTGGCATCCAGACGAGATGTGCCGTTAGTAGAAATGAGTATTGTTTTTGATTATGGCTACTCACAAGAATCTGATAGTGAATTAGGTTATCTAAATTTTGCTATGGATATGCTAAATGAAGGAACCAAAAAGAATGATTCACTAAGTTGGTCATCTAAAGTAGATGCGCTTGGCTCAAACGTCGGATACGGATCGTCTTTGGATTCATCAAGCATTTCCCTCTCAAGCTTAAAAGATAACTTAAGCGCTACCCTTGACTTGGTCTTTGAGACTATTGAATCTCCAACATTCCCTCAAGCAGAAATTGATAGAATTCAAAAACAAGTTCTTGCTGGTATCAAGCAAGAAGAAAATCAACCCACAGCGGTAGCATTTAGAAATATCGGCAAAATTTTGTATGGCTCAGATCATCCATACGGTAAGCCACTAACAGGATCCGGAACTACTGAATCTATCTCAAACATTAGCAGAGATCAGTTAATCAAGTACTTTAAAAGTGCAATAAACCCCGCTCAAGCAACTTTTGTAGTGGTAGGCGATATTACTCTTGATGAAGCTGTGAGCTTATTGAATGAAAAAACTAAAAATTGGAAATCTACAACTGCTTCAGAAAAAGTGGAGCTTTTTGATGTTGCCCTTCCAGAAGAAAGGAAAATATATTTAATCAATAAGCCCAATGCTATCCAATCGTTCATACTTGCTGGTCAATTGTTACCACCTACTGGTACCAAAGATGAAATTCTAATTGATTATATGAACTACCCCATTGGTGGAAGCTTTACCTCAAGAATTAATATGAATCTTAGAGAAGATAAAAGCTGGTCCTATGGTGTTAGAACGAGACTAGGTGATGCCAAAGGTCAACGCTCATTATTAGTTTCTGCGCCGGTTCAGACTGATAAAACCATACCTTCAATTCAAGAATTGATTAGAGAATATGATGAATATCTATCTACCAATCCAGTAACAGCAGATGAATTAGCTAAAGCAAAAGCTTCCAGAACCTTAAGACTTCCAGGTCAATTTGAAACTCTAGGAGCATTATTGGGTGGAGTTAGAGATATTGCACAATACTCTAGAGATACTTCCTACTTAGATGATTTATCTGATTTACTCAGTCAGCCAACGCTTGATGAGGTAAGAGAAACCACCAGTAACTATGTCAAACCAAATCAGTGGACGTGGCTCATTGTGGGAGATCTAAGCAAGATTGAACAAGGAATCAGAGACCTTGGTATTGGTGAAGTAATTGTCATAGACGTATAAGAAGTATTTGTGGCCCTTTCAATATCAAATGAAGTTGTAAAAACGGTAATCAATAAACCTGCTTATGACTTAGCTTTTTCACATAAGATCTCGCGATCGATGGTGGATATTGATTTATTTACTGAGGGCCACCCTTTTCATCTGTACGATGAATGTCGAGAAAATGCCCCCGTACTTTTTCATGACAGTGCTGAATACGATGTAGATCCTGGATTCTGGTCTTTGACGAGATACGAAGATATTCAGTACGTTTCCATGAATCCCAAGATATTTTCTTCGCAACTTTGTACAGGCACATTAATGACTTTAGGCGAGGAAGAAAGACGTCATCCAAAATTATGGAGATCTTCTATTGATCATATGCTTAACCTAGATGGAGACCTGCATATCAATCTAAGAAGAGAGCATATGCCTTTCTTTAAACCTGGATACGTTGAAGAACTGCATAAAAAAGTAAAAGTTAAAGTAACTGAATTGCTGGATGTGATAGCTCCAATGGGTTCTTGCAACTTGGTTCATCACTTCTCTCAACAGCTCCCCATCTTTACATTATCTGAAATTTTAGGGATTCCAGAATCCGATAGACAAAAACTTGTATCCTGGATGGAGTTCTTAGAGCTTGCGCAGCATTTTCAAGTTGAATCTTATCGAAAAGAACTAGCAGGAGAAACTGCTGCTACTCCTGATGAAAACATGATTGCAATGTTTAATGCTATGGTCGATGAAATGTTCGAATATGGCAGAGATATTTTAATCAAGAAAAGACAAAACCCGGATAATGACTTGTTGTCTGCTATCGCCAATGCAGAACTTCAAGGAGAAAAATTAAGCGATGAGTTTTTAGACGGCTCATGGTTACTAATCATTTTTGCTGGCAATGACACTACCAGGAATACATTGAGTGGGGCCATTAAATTACTCACCGAATTCCCTAGCCAAAAAGAAAAATTACTAGCAAACATGGATTTGTTGCCGAATTTTGTTCAAGAATCTATTCGTATGATTTCTCCTGTGATTCATATGAGAAGGACTACCACCCAAGAAGCAACCATTGGTGAACAGCAAATTGGGCCTGGAGAAAAAATTATCATGTGGTATGGAGCCGCTAACAGAGACCCTCAAGTATTCAAGAATCCTAATGAATTTGATATTGAAAGAGTGAATGCGGATAAGCATCTTGCTTTTGGAATTGGTAGACATACTTGTTTAGGAAAACCTATTGCTTTAATGCAATTACAAGAAGCCTACTCACAAATTCTTTCTCGTTTTCCAGATATGAGGTACGAGGGTGAATGGAAAGTTGCTCCAAATAATTTTGTACATGCTATCCAAGAGATGCCTGTCACATTCACTGCTGAATAATTAATTTAAATCTAAAGCAAATTTTTGCAGAATTTCTAACTCTACCATCTCTAAAATTTGTTGGTGAGAATCACGCAGAAAGATCTTTGGAGCCCTGCCGTGTTCGTAAGCCTCAACCCAACGCATTGCACACAAACACCATCTGTCCCCCTCTTTGAGACCAGGAAAACTAAACTCTGGCATTGGCGTTGATAAATCGTTACCCTGCGCTCTTGAGAAGTCTAAAAACTCATCTGTCATAAGAGCACACACTGTATGCAAACCTCTATCAATAGGATGATGTTTACAAAATCCATCCCTAGTAAAACCGGTGATAGGGTTATCGCAACACAATTCTAGCGGTTCACCAAAAACATTTAATTGTTCCATAAATCTATTATAGATATTTTTCTATTTGAATTTATGTTTTGAAGCCCATATATAAGAGTTATGAATTTAATGAAATTCACAGAGTCATCGAGAAATTGTGTAATGAAGGCGCAAGGTTATGCTGTGGATAATAATAATCAACTGATTGCACCGGTTCATCTGTTAAGAGCAATTTTGGATGAATCTATCGCGACTGATTTATTAATTGCTTTTCAGCAGAATGTCCAAGCTTTTATCCAAAGTTCTGATAAAGCCATCGATGATCTTCCTGAAGTTAAGACACCACAAGGTCAAGGTATCGATACAGGAACTCTTAAAATATTCCAAGAGGCAGAAAAAAAATTATCTGATTTTAATGATCAGTTTGTAGCTATCGATAATTTATTAGTTCAATGTCTATCTTCTAATGATGGCGGTATTCAAAAAATAGTAAAAGAGCACAGCTTAGATACTAATGAATTTAGAAAGTTTGTAATTCAAAAAAGAAATGGGCAAAAAGTTGATTCTGAAACAGGTGAAAATACTTTAGGAGCACTTGATAAATTTACCATCAATATTACTGATCTTGCTAAAGAAGGGAAGCTTGATCCAGTCATTGGTCGTAACGAAGAAATCAGACGCTCTATCCAGGTACTATCTAGAAGAACAAAAAATAATCCCGTCCTGATAGGAGATCCTGGTGTTGGTAAAACTGCAATCATCGAAGGTATTGCTCAGCGCATAGTAAACAATGACGTGCCAGAGGGTATTAAAAACAAAATTATTCTCTCCCTTGATATGGCTGCCCTCCTTGCGGGCTCCAAGTACCGCGGGGAGTTTGAAGAACGTCTCAAGTCAGTACTTGATCAAATAAAAGCTAAAAATGGAGAAATTATCCTTTTCTTAGATGAATTACATACCTTAGTTGGGGCTGGAAAAACCGATGGCGCCATGGATGCCTCCAATATGTTGAAACCTGCACTTGCAAGAGGTGAGTTACATATGATCGGTGCAACCACTCTAGATGAATACCGTCAATACATAGAGAAAGATGCTGCCCTAGCTAGAAGATATCAAACAGTCCTGATAGAAGAGCCCTCCGTTGATGACGCTATAGCCATACTCAGAGGACTCAAAGAAAAATATGAAGTTCATCACGGCGTAAGAATTTCAGACAATGCGGTCTTGAGCGCTGTAAAACTGTCTTCAAGATACATTAATAATAGGTTTCTACCTGATAAAGCCATTGATTTAATTGATGAAGCGGCCTCCTCAATCAGAATGCAAGCAGATAGCAAGCCAGAAGAGTTGGAATCTATTGATAGAAAAATTGGGCAGTTAAAAATTGAAAAAGAAGCCCTCCTTAAGGAAGATGATAAAAAATCTAAAAAGCGACTTGCTGAAATCGATGAACAACTTACAACCTTAGAATCAAACTCATCGGATCTAACAAGTAAATGGTTAAGTCAAAAAGAAAAACTTCACTCTATTCAATCAATCAGAGAATCATTGGATAGGGTAAAACTTGAGCTAGAAATTGCAGAAAGAAATCAAGATTGGACAAAAGCTGGTGAATTAAAATACGGAAAAATTCCTGAGCTAGAAGATCTTATAAGGAGCTCTGATGAAGCTAGCAGCGAGGGCTTGCTAGAGGAGGAAGTAACTGAAAAGGAAATTGCTCAAGTAGTTCATAGATGGACAGGTATCCCTGTAAGCAATATCTTGGAAGAAGAAAGGAGCAGGCTTCTAAAAATTGAAGAGTACTTAGAAAAGAAAGTTGTGGGACAGAAAAATGCTCTGCAGTCTGTTTCCAATGCAATTAGAAGATCTAGGGCTGGCCTTAGCGATGAAAGTAGACCTATTGGCTCTTTTGTATTCTTGGGACCTACAGGCGTTGGTAAAACCGAACTTACCAAAGCTTTAGCAGAATATTTATTTAATGATCGGAATGCGATGATAAGACTGGATATGTCTGAGTATATGGAGAAACACTCAATTTCAAGAATGATTGGGTCCCCTCCTGGCTATGTAGGTTACGAGCAAGGAGGAGCATTAACAGAATCTGTTAGACGAAAACCGTATCAAATCATTTTACTAGATGAAATTGAAAAGGCTCACCCCGATGTTTACAACGTTTTATTGCAACTGCTAGATGATGGCAGGCTTACTGATGGACAAGGAAGAACGGTTGATTTCACCAATACTGTATTAATAATGACCTCAAATCTAGGATCTCAACTATATCCAGAGGGCAAAGCGATTGATAAAGCTACCGAAGATAAAATTATGGATGAGGTTAATGGATTCTTTAAACCAGAATTTCTTAATCGCCTAGACGATGTGCTCATTTTTAATGCCCTTACCGAAGAACATATCAATGATATTCTTACCATTCAACTTGATAAGCTAATTGCAAATTTAGAAGCGCAAGAAATTAAAATTTCATTTGATGACAAGGCTTCCGGTTGGTTGGCAAAAAAAGGTTTTGATAAAAAATTTGGTGCCAGACCTATAAAAAGAACCATAGAAAAGTATGTGCAAAATCCTTTAGCTGAACTAATTATTTCAGGTGAATTAGAAAACAAAAAAGAAGTTAAAATTACCGCTAATGATTTTGGGATAGAGTTACAACATTAATCTAATACGTACACCCTTCCTGGGATAGCAATCTCAAAATCTAAATCGCCACGCTTAGCTTCAATTTGAATTTTTGGATCAAGTACAGGTTCATCACTCAAAATAAATGTTCCCCAATGCATTCCAAAACTCTTTTTAGCACCCATATCGATAGAGATTTGGAGCGCTTCCTTAGGATTAACATGAGAAATCTTCATGAAATCTCTTGGCGCATAAGCTCCTATGGGGATAAATGCGTAATCAATGGGATTAAATTTTTCTTTGATATCTTTAAAGAGATCAGCATACCCAGTATCGCCGGCATGAAATATTGTTAATGATGGGTTGGTTGAAACCCATCCACCCCATAAACTTTCATTAGTATCCCAAGGAGTTCTGGCTGACCAATGTTGCACCGGAACAAAGTGAAAATCTGAATTATTAATTTTTATGGATTCCCACCATTCAAATTCTTTTACGTTCTTAATGCCATGTTTATGTAAAAGTTTTTTATCTCCCTTAGGGACTAAAAATATACTATCAGGCTGTAACTTATGAATAGCCTTAAGAGAAGGTATATCCAAATGATCGTAATGGTTGTGACTAATTGCAACGATATCAATCTTTGGAAGATCTGAAATTTCCATAGCTGGATCAATCAATCGCTTAGGTCCAGCAAAAGAAACAGGGGAAGCATATTTTGAGAACATTGGATCAAACAAAATTGTAGTATCTCCATTATTCACAAGGAATGTAGAGTGACCAATCCATATTGAGTAAGCAGATTCGCTTGAAAAATCAAAATTTTTCCATTCCTTTGATATGTCAATGGCAACTCGATCAGGTTCTGTTCTGGTAAACCTCCATTTAAAAAATTCCAATCTAGATTTTTTAATCATAGTAACCTCTGTTTTTTCATAACTATTAATAAGGTTTTCATCTGCAACACTATTGCAACCAAGCAATAAAACGACTGAAAACATCACTAAAAAGGATATTTTGTGCATAGTATTCTTCGTGAAGATAATCTCTTTAATTAAGGTTATATCAAGGAATATAGTGAATTGGAGATGTCCAAGCTCTTTCTTGAATAGTTTTTGCTATATCTATTCTTGGTTCCACTCCTGCTCTGAGAGCATCCCATGTTGACCATCTACACGTAGGATTTTCTAATACTCTGACATAATAAAAAGCTCTCTGTTCAGGATCAAATTCAGGATCTTCCCAAAAAGACATAATCTCATTGTCACCTTTATCTTGAGAGAATGAACAATCTGCTAGATTGACCATTGCCTTATTATCCGGACATCTATTGGTTACAGGATCAACTTCAAGCCCATCAGAACAAGCAACATCAAATACCTTTTCATAAGTTTGGCCATTAGCAATCCAACCCTTAATAATCTGAATTCGTTGCAAGGGAGCTGAATCGCTATCTCGCATAGCCCATACAAAGAAATTTAAATTCTTATTCTGACTAAGCTGATCTACATCAGATCCCATAGAAAAGCCATTACTGTAAAGGTACTCAATAAGATCAGGGGCACTTGCTTTTGAAGTATCTAAATCAAATCCAGCAAAAAATCTCACTAACATTCTGGGACCAGAAGTTGCAAAGGCCTCTTTTCTTCTAAAAGCACTAAAAATTGAATCACGAGTATTCTCTTCAGCCCATACTCCTGTCAGGCCTGATGCTCCCCATGTTATAGAAGCTGCTTGAAAGTATTTTTCACCCCCAATATCCACCAAAGCTTCTTGATGATTAAGCAACTCTCCTGTAACAGGAATAGATCCCCTGAGTTCGGCTGTACTATCCAGCAAACCTACTTTTGAAAAGAAATTATATTCTTCTAAAGATGCGGCAGCAGTATGGGTATCACTGGAACCCATAATCCCAAATTTATATGGATTGGCTCCAATTTTATTTTCTAAGACTAGTCCATTCATGAGAGCTTCTCTGACATAGCTCCCTGGAACCTTAGATACATCCATAGTAGCAACTTTGTAAGGCATAATTTCAAAGTCAGCCCACTCATCATTCATTGAAAGTGATGGATGGGTATCGGATGTACCCTTTACTTGGGTAATCTCAACCAGAGGCTCATTCCTCATTCTTTGTTGAGCATAGTTAATATCTATAGGCTTATCGTTCCATTGAACCATTTCAAACATAGCCCCATCAGAACCGTTTGAATTATGAGGTATAGCTATTGAATCAATCCCATGATCTCTTAAGTTATCCATCCAATCCCAAAGCTTCTCAGGGTTTGTAGAATTAGCTCTTGAAAATGGAAGTGCTGGATACTTATCTCCACCACCATGGAAGATAACGTTTCTATGTAAATTACCCATATTTGGAGTTGAAGTGGTGTATTCATAGCCAACAAAAGTAGTAAATTTACCCGGTTGGTTATGTCTATCTGCTGCTTCAATAGTATCAGCCCAAGCGCTTCGTGAGATTCTATCCATATATGCCCTATCCAGGCTTCCTGATGCAGAGGCTAAAGTTGCATCGGTTAAGAACCCTGCAAATGCTGAACGCCTTTGGGTGAAGCTTCCTAAATTAAGGTTCTCACTTACATTAATATCTCTCACGGATGAGCTGGCATCATTGTTATAAAATTCTGTGCCTGGAGTTGCAGCCTCACGCACTAAACCTAAAAACATTCCATGATCAGTAACTCCGTAAAAATCTAATGGCTTATTAAGACTTACATCAAAGCCGGCAGGATGTTTAATGGGCATGCCCTTGGCAAATTCATAGGCATTATCTGGGGATGCTAGCGTTCCAAATACATAAGCATCAAAGGAATATCTGGTATGGACATGGAGATCACCAAATAGAGGTTTTCTTTTTGCTGCTTCCGTGGATTTTGCTTGATAATGAGCTTTATTTATCTGAGAGTCCCATGGAATGTCAGGAATATTTCTAAGGGCTTCTCTTGCTTCAGCAACATCAATTAAATCTCTGACAACATCTTCTTGCTCTTCAGAATTATTAGCTTGAGAGCAAGCAGCAAGCAAAAACATACAAAAAAGATAAGCAGGCAGTTTGTTCATAATTCTCCCAAAAAATTATTATAGTCGCTTCAATTTAAAAATTCAGTTATAGAAAGGATTTCAGGTAATCTTTAAATAAGCCTATGCTGGATGTGAAACCCTTATATGCAATCATTTCTTCAGAGAGGCCTTCTAGAGCTAAGTAAAAGTTTTGCACTAACGATTTGTTTTCGGTGATTTCTTTTATTTGGTAATTCCTTACTTTTATAGAAAATAAAATTAAATTTGAGTTCTCTGGTTTATAAAGCGTCTGTCGCTCAATTCTTATACTGATGGATTCAATATCTTCTTTGGATCGAATATTAATTCCCTTAGCTTGCTTGATCTGAGAGGGCTGAAATAAGTCCTCACTGCCATATATTGACCAGTTATGTCTCTCAAATGGAATGCAGATTGGTAACTTAGTTAATATTTTATTGAGTCTTTCTGCAAGGAGTGAATCGTAATGCGGGACTGGAGAATGAATATTATTTATATCAAGAAACTGTTTGCTCTTTAGATCCCAACCAGAGGGAGAAAATACAGCCCCTGCAATCATTTTGAAAGAATCTTCCTCAGGTCTAAGAATTACTAGATCATCTTCTACAAGTAAAGAAAATACTAAGAGCGCATTATCAAAGTTGATGCACTTAATTCCAGTCTCTCGAAGTGATAAATGTAATCTTTCTCGTAATCCTGATTCTTGTTCAATGAGATCGCTCTGCAATAATTGAGCAAGGTCAAAAATATCTTGCTTACAATCTTCCGATACAAAATAAACATCTTGGATGTTCTCCCGTATAAGACGATGCTTATTTTGAATATAAATTGAATCAAAGCTATTTAACGATAACCAATCTTTTTTATCGATTGGGCGCAAACCTATCTCAAAAGGATTAAATTTATCTAAGGGGAAATTCACCTTTCTAATTTGTATGTTTCTAAGGCTTGTTTAATAAGTGGCGAGAGTAAATATAATCCTAAGA
>VMDH01000077.1 GCA_008080945.1 Gammaproteobacteria bacterium
GCTGGAATAAAAGAAATAAAAGGAGCTCCTGTTGGGGATACGGTAGTGCTTGCAAAAGATGAGGTCACTCTGGCTTTACCTGGGTTCAAGAGGGTTATGCCTAAGGTCTTTGCTAGTCTCTTTACCGTAAATTCAGATGATTATGAAAAATTTAGGGACGCATTATCCAAATTAGTCTTAAACGATTCTTCATTGGTATACGAACCCGAAACCTCTGATGCTCTGGGGTTTGGTTTCAGGTGCGGATTTCTTGGAACTTTGCATATGGAAGTTATCAGAGAGCGTCTAGAAAGAGAATATGATCTTGAGCTTATTTCGACAGCTCCCTCTGTTGAATATGAGGTTATAAAAACTAATGGTGATGTTCAGAGATGTGAGAGTCCATCACAGCTTCCACCTCCCAACGAGATAGATAAAATTAAAGAGCCTTATGCTCAAACTAATATTCTGACCCCAAAGGATTATGTGGGGAATGTCATTACTTTGTGCACTTCCAAAAGGGGAATTCAGAAAGAAATGACTTATTTCTCAAACCAAGTTTCAATAGTTTTTGAAATGCCGCTTGCTGAGATTATTGTTGATTTCTTTGATCAATTAAAATCGCAAACCAAAGGTTTTGCTTCGGTTGAATATAGTCTTTTAGATTTTAGAGCCTCTGACTTAACTAAATTAGATGTCTTAATTAATAATACAAGGGTAGATGCACTTTCCATGATCATTCATAAAAGTTTTTCAATGAGTAGAGGAAGAGAAGTTGCACAGAATCTCCAAAAACTTATACCAAGACAAATGTTTGATGTACCCATCCAAGTAGCCTTAGGTTCAAAAATTATTTCAAGAGAAACGGTAAAGGCGCTTAGAAAGAATGTGACTGCAAAATGTTATGGCGGTGATGTTACTCGAAAGAAAAAGTTGTTGGAAAAACAAAAAGAGGGCAAGAAAAAAATGAAGCAACTAGGTAAGGTTTCAATTCCTCAAGAAGCCTTCTTGAATTATTTTAATACTGGAGCCTCCCAATGAATGCTGATGTCGCTATTGTTCTATCTGTAGCAGCCTTAGTTATTACTGTGCTTGCGTGGGTAAGGTTTGTGCTTGCTGAGGAGTTAACTGAATCCAAAAGCACAGCTCTATCAACGATAGGTTTTGTATCTGTTGGTGTTGCAGTTTGGAATATTTTTGTTTCTTCTGGGGATTTAACCCTTTTATTAATCATTGGAACTCTTTTAAGCCTCTTGGTTTATTTAGCAGGGCTTTATTTTGCTAACCAAGAAATAACTAATCAAGGCAGGGGTTATTTTTGGCCATTGGTAGCTATTTTTATTGTAAGAACATTTTTATTTGAACCCTATCAAATACCTTCAGGCTCCATGATGCCCGGTTTAAAGGAGGGTGATTTCATTCTAGTCAATAAGTACGCCTACGGTCTTAAGATTAACAGAACAGACAATCCTTTTGCCTTAGCCAGTGATCCTGATTATGGGGATGTGGTTGTTTTTCTAGAACCTAACAGCAAGATTCCTTTTATAAAAAGACTGATAGCCAAGCCAGGAGATAGGATTGCCTATAGGAATAAAGTTATTTACTTAAACGGTGTTCCGCTCCCTCAAGAGATTATTGAAAAAAACCAACAAGAATATTTATTAAAAGAGATATTTGGTTCAAGCTCAAGGACCATAAGAATTACTCAACCCCAACGTAATGATTTTATGGATGAAATCATTGTCCCTGAGGGTCAATATTTTGTTATGGGAGACAACAGAGATAATTCTAATGATTCAAGGTCTTGGGGGTTTGTACCCCGATCACATTTTTTTGGTAAAGGCTCCCTCATATGGATGACTTGGGAGTGTTGGTTATGCATTCCTTCCTTTGCAAGAGCTGGATTCATAGAATAATGAGAGCTGTTAATGCCCTCAAGGATCTAAAGTATTATCAACAAGCTTTAACGCATATCAGTCATTCTCAAGACAGCAATAATGAGCGTCTTGAATTTTTGGGAGATGCTGTCTTACAACTAGTTGTCTCCGAGGAGATATATAAGCGCTTTCCTGCGTTTGATGAGGGTGAGATGTCATTGGCAAGGGCAAACATTGTTAACGGGGCTAATTTGGCGGAGGTATTCCATCATTTGAATCTATCAGGAGAGGTACTGCTTTCTAAGGGGACTGCTAATTTACCTGAAGAAAGGAAGCTATCTATCTATGCTGGGGTTATGGAAGCACTGGTAGGAGCAAAGTATTTGGAAGACGGATTCCAGGGAGCTACTGAACTTATTCAAGAAATTTTTAAGTTTGATGAGCTTGATTGGTCTTTGCTTGTTCAGAAAGATATTAAAACTCAACTTCAAGAATACTTACAAAAAGAAGGCATAGAGTTTCCCACTTTCCACTACGAACACAATACCCATAATGGGAATCACCAAGTTTCAGCTACCTTTATGAATCAAAAGTTCAGAGGAATAGCAAAATTAAAAAAAATGGCAGAGCAAGATTTATGTTCCCAGCTACTGCAGGAAGCTCTTCATGACAAAAACTAAACATAAAGCAGGTTATGTTGCTGTCATTGGTAAGCCAAATGTTGGCAAGTCAACAATACTGAATGCAATTTTGGGGACAAAAACTTTTATAACTTCTCGGAAGGCTCAAACTACTCGTAATAATATTTTGGCTATCAAAAATCTTTCTGGCGGACAGATAGTTTTCTTAGATACACCCGGCATTCACAATCGTAACAAAAAAGCTCTCAATAAGGTTTTAAATAAATCTGCGCTGAGCATTATTCCTGATACAGATTTGATTGTGTTTATGTGCCAACCCACTTTGCACGCAAATGATATGACTGTTATTAAAGCTATAAAAGAAGCGGAAGTGCCTGCGATATGTGTGATCAATAAAATCGATCAAGTTAAGAATAAAAATAGTCTGCTTCCCTTGATGGAGCAAATCTCTCAAGAACATAATTTTCTTGAAATAGCCTCAACCTCTGCTACAAAAAAAGATGGCATAGACGAACTTATGGAACTTATTTTAGACCACTTGCCTGATCAGGATCCTCTCTATGAAGGTGACATTGAGCTCTCTTCTAAAGAAAGATTATTTCAAGTAGATGAAATTGTCAGAGAGAAATTAATTCGTCAACTTGGAGCAGAAATACCCTACGAACTCTATGTGGAATCCCTTATCACTGAGGAAGATGCACGTCTTATTACCATCTACTCAACTATTCATGTCAATAAACCTTCCCAAAAATCTATCGTTGTTGGCAACAAGGGAGAAATGCTTAAAAAAATTGGTACCCTCGCACGCAAGGACTTAGAAAAGGTATTTTCCAAAAAGGTAATGCTTAAATTATGGGTAAAGAGCAAGGCTAACTGGAGTAATGATCAAAAATTTATCAATAGCTTAGGAATTGGTAGTGTAAAAAATGCGAAATGAATGGTTCGAAGGCTACATTCTGCATGTAAAGGATTTTAGCGAGACCTCTCTAATTGCAGAGGTCTTCAGCAAGGAGCTAGGTAAAGTTTCCCTGATAGCCAAGGGAGCAAAAAAGCCAAAATCTAAATTTTTTGGAGCACTACAAACATCAAATAAAGTTAGGGTTTGCCTCAGCGGACGCTCAGACTTAAAAACTTTAATTGAAGTAGAGCTTATCACAAGCCTCAGCTCTGCGGTCTTGGCTGGCAGTGCTTACAGCTATTTGTATATAAATGAATTAATTGCAAATATTATTCCTAAAGATACTCATGCAGAGGATATATATCATGCCTACGATAAGTTAATGAGGGAGTCTCAAGAAACTAAATTAGATGAATACTCATTAAGGGCATTTGAAATGGGGTTGCTAGAGCTTCTAGGTTACGGCATCCATTTTGCTCCAGACGAAGTTGCAACAAATAAGCAGAGCTATCATTATCAGTTTGCGAAAGGATTTGTCATCATGGATGATAATGAGGGATTTAGTTACGATGAGATGGTTGCTTTAGAAGAGGGTAAATTGCACTTGGTCTCAAAAGCAAAACTGAAGGAATTAACTAAAGAGGCTATTAGTCATTGTATTGAGGGCAAAGAAATACACAGCAGAAGAATTTTTAAGAAGTTGAAATCATGATTTACGGTATCGGCATAGATTTAGTAGAAATTCAAAGAATAAAAGATATGGATAACCCAGTTAAATTTGCTGAAAAGATATTATCTGATTCCGAATTGAAATTATTTAAAGAGAAATCAATCGAAGTACAAGCAACATTCCTTGCCAAGCAATTTGCAGCGAAAGAGGCTGTTGTTAAAGCCTTAGGAACAGGTTTTACAGCAAATACCTATCCTAAAGATATAAGTATTTTAAGGAATGCGGAGGGCAGTCCTGAGTTACAATTTTCAGAAACTCTCCAAGAGATGGTAAATAATTTGGGGATCAAATCTTGGCATGTTAGTCTAGCCGATGAAAAGACTCATGCTATTGCAATGGTCGTACTAGAACAAAAATGAAAAAGATAATATTACTCGGACCACCAGGAGCGGGGAAAGGAACCCAAGCAGATCTAATTTGCGAGGCTTTATCTATTCCTAAAATCAGTACTGGGGATATGTTGCGCTCAGCCATCTCAGCTGGAACTGAACTAGGTGAGAGAGTTAAAGCCATTATGGATTCGGGAGGCCTTGTATCTGATAACATCATTTTAGAACTTGTTTTGGACAGACTTACCCAACAAGATGCCCAAAATGGCTTTTTATTTGATGGCGTCCCAAGAACCATTGGCCAAGCTTCACTATTTCGGGAGAATGACATTTCCTTTACAGATGTGTGTGAAATTCAAGTTCCAGATGAGGCAATTGTAGAGCGTATGTCTGGCAGAAGAGTCCATCCAGGGTCTGGTAGAAATTATCATGTGAAATTCAATCCTCCCAAAAATACAGATAAAGACGACATTACCGGTGAGCCGCTAATACAAAGACCGGATGATCTTCCCGAAACAGTGCTTAAGCGCCTAGAGGTATATCATGATGAAACCAGTCCCCTAGTCGATTTTTATCAAAGTCCTGAGCTTGCTGAAGTGAATTACTTTACTGTGGATGGCATGCAACCCGTTGATGAAGTCTTTAATAGTATTAAAACCTCTCTTTAGATGAAAATCCTTGGATTTGATCTTGCAGCCAACTATTCTTCTATTGCCATTCAAGCAGGGGATGAGTTCAATGGATTTACCCAGATACATGATGTCCGTGCGAGGCCTGCTTGGGAGGATTTATTTGCAGGGATTGGATTTTCAACGCCTGATGATTTTAAAGATCTAGATGCTATCAGTTTTGCTCAAGGACCTGGCTCATATACTGCCTTGAGAAACATTGCTACCTTCTTAAAGCCAATTGCGCATCTCAATAAAATTCCTCTAATACCCATTTCTTCTCTACAAGCATTTGCTTTGTCTGCATTTGATTTTATGGAAGATCCTCATCAAAAAGTACATGCTGCAATAGATGCCCAAAAGGGGACCTGTTATTTTGCAAGTTATGCATTTGTAGATGGGATTCCTCAACCCATTACAAAGGAGGAGGTCGTAGATGTATCCATACTGCCTCAAAAGGGCGCAGATGGTTATTGCATCGGAAATGCATGGAAAGATTATAGTAATGCGATTACTCATCTCTCAGAGGTAACTCCTCACGCTGGAAGTGTATGCAGGCTAGCAAGTCTTGCAGACCTTCAAAGCAATACATTTTTGCCTTCCGAGGCTAATCCGGTTTATCTTGAACCCTTAACTTTTAGAAAAATTAATGAGTGATTTTCTGCTAGTTGTTTTGCTTGCACTGATTCAGGGTTTAACTGAGTTTTTACCTATATCTAGCTCAGCCCACTTGGTCTTACCCAATTTATTACTTGGAACCAAGGACTTTGGTTTAATGTTTGATATTGCAACGCATGCTGGAACATTGCTGGCAGTTATGTTCTTTTTTAAGAACGAACTTAAAAATATTTTGCAGGCTTGGTTCAAAGCCCCAAACCTTGATGACCAAAACTATTTTTTAGGCTTGTTGTTACTGGTGGCTACTCTACCAATAATCCTGCTTGGGCTTATTTTTGGAGAAGAGGTAAGTGCAAGAAATATCAGTATTGAGCAGATAGCATGGTTTAATTTAATTTTTGCAATAGCTCTCTTGATAGCCTACCGGATAGGAACAAGATCTAAGGATACATCTCAGCTAACAATATGGCAGGCCCTTTTTATAGGTAGCATGCAAGCTTTTGCAATACTCCCTGGTGCATCAAGATCTGGGATGGCAATAACAGGCGCGCTTTTGGTTGGAATGAATCTAACTTCTTCTGCAAAGTTTGCATTTTTACTAGCAATTCCAACTATTCTTGGATCAGTTGTATTTTTAATAGTTGAGCTTTTGCAGTCCGCTCAAGTCTATGACTACTTAGTCCTATTCTTAGGTTTTACTATTTCAGGATTGGTAGCATTTTTTACTATGCGTTTCTTTTTGCAACTAGTAGAAAAAATAGGAATGGTTCCTTTCGTTGCCTATCGTTTGGCTCTTGGCGTATTCTTACTTTTATTGGTTTAGCTTGAGATTAAATCTTCTAGCATCATCCAATGAGAAGTTTTTAGATGTTGTTCTGCAATCACTAGATTGTAATCTCGTTGAGAGCATTCCTTCAGAGCCCTATCTTTCCTTAGAGAATAATGTTCTATCATTTCATTCACCAAACTTTAAAAAACCTTTTAGCTTTGATCCTTTTTCAGGTAAAACTGGTTTTCGCTTGCAAAGGTATGAGCAAGAAGGCCTGCTCAAAAAAGCTCTCGGAAATCTCAAACCAGGTTCTGTGATATTTGATGCAACAGCAGGTCTGTTGAGAGATAGCCTTATTCTTAGCAACTTAGGCTATCGATTAATTTCTATCGAACAAAGTAAAATTCTTGGGACAATGTTATTGGTTGGACTGCAAGCAAACAGCGATATTTCTGGAATAGATATTTACATCGGGCAGGCAGAAAAATGTGCTCAAGAACATCAATTCGATGCTATTTATTTTGATCCAATGTTTGAGACTGCGCAAAGCGCTTTAAGGGATAAAAATCATCGTATCATCAGTGAAATCTTAGATATAGAGAGTATCTCGAACGACAATCAAAATACTTTTGATATCCTGCGCAAGTGTTCCTTTCAAAAGTTGATCGTCAAGAGACCAGTCAAATCTCCTTCGTTCGATAACAATATTAATTATCAAATAAAGGGAAAATCTATTCGGTACGATGTTTACGTATAAACCTGGTGCCCCATATCTGAGTCGAACAGATACTCCCGAAGGAACGCGATTTTGAGTCGCGCGCGTCTACCAATTCCGCCAATGGGGCAAGAGCGTAATTGTAGCTGACATCAACATCTTTTAAAATTCATCTTTCATGAAAACCTCTGATTTTGACTACGAACTTCCGGATGAGTTAATCGCTAAATATCCTCTCAAAAATAGAGATGATTCAAGACTGTTGACCTTTGTAAATAATCAAATCAAACATGGGTTTATTAAAGATTTTCTTTCATACATTTCCTCAAAGGATTTAATTGTTTTTAATAAGTCTTCTGTCATTCCAGCAAGATTATTTGGCCACAAAGAAACTGGAGGAAGGGTTGAGGTTTTTTTAGAACGTCTGTTAGATGGAAATAGAGCAATCGTTCAACTTAAATCATCAACAAAAATATCTCCCCATCAAATCATTTTCTTTAATTATGCTGGCAAGACTTTTAGAACAAGCGTTGTTTCCAAACAAGATGCATTTTATGAGACTGCTTGGGAAGAGAATCCAGCAGATTTATTTTTAACCTTCGGTACTACTCCGCTTCCTCCGTATTTAAATAGAGAAGCAGAGCCTGCTGACAAGGAAAGATATCAAAATCTTTATGCCGATCCAACAAAAAAACTTTCGGTAGCAGCTCCCACAGCAGGATTGCATTTTTCTGAATATTTATTGGATGCAATTACTGAAGCAGGGATTGCTACAGAACACGTATATTTACATGTTGGCTCTGGAACCTTCAAACCAGTAAAAGTAGAAAATATTGAAGAGCATAAAATGCATTCAGAATTTATTGAAGTCACTAGCTCTACAGTTGCAAAAATCAAAGCGGTTAAGGCTGCCGGAGGTAAAGTTATTGCAGTTGGAACTACAACGCTAAGAGCGCTTGAGACGGTTTTTCAATCTGATGTCGAAAGCTATCGCGGAGAGACCGATATTTTTATTTACCCTGGATTTAAATTTCAAGCTGTGGATTTGTTATTAACCAACTTCCATCAACCCAAGTCATCACTGCTTATGCTGGTCTCTGCTTTTGTGGGTTACAGCACCATGAAAAAAATATATGCTGAGGCCTTAGATAAACATTATAGGTTTTTATCTTACGGCGATGCTATGTTGCTGGAGAAAGCATGAACTTTGAATTAATCACAGAAAATGATGGCGCCCGCAGGGGAAGATTGAATTTTCCCAGAGGTGAAGTCAATACGCCAGCGTTTATGCCTGTTGGAACTGCAGGGACCGTTAAGGGGCTTGAGGTATCCAATGTACTTGAGACGGGTGCTGAAATTATTTTAGGTAATACCTTTCATCTCATGCTTAAGCCCGGAGACAAAATCGTAAAAGATTTAGGTGGATTACATCGCTTTATGCAATGGGATAAACCTATCCTTACCGATTCGGGCGGGTTTCAGGTATGGAGTCTTGGTAAGCTGGCAAAAATTAGTGAGGAGGGTGTTCATTTTAAATCTCCTTTTGACGGCTCTAAGCATTTTCTCTCACCAGAAACATCTATGGATATTCAAAATAATTTGGGCTCCGATATAGTTATGATCTTTGATGAGTGCACCCCTTATCCTGCCTCACTTGAAGAAGCCTCTGTTTCCATGGAGCTGTCTTTAAAATGGGCTCAACGCTCGAAGAATGCCCATTCATCTGATGCTGCCTTGTTTGGAATTATTCAAGGAGGGATGTATGAAGACTTACGCCAGCACTCGCTCAATGAACTGATTTCCATTGGTTTTGATGGCTATGCTATCGGGGGACTCAGCGTTGGTGAACCGAAAGAGGATATGGTTCGAATTTTGCAAAATCTTCAATCGCATCTGCCTCAAGATAAGCCGCACTATTTGATGGGAGTTGGAAAGCCTGAGGATATAGTTTCTGCAGTTGCCTTTGGAGTCGATATGTTTGATTGCGTACTTCCCACTAGAAATGCAAGAAATGGCCAACTCATTACTTCCTTTGGTGAGCTAAATATTAGAAATGCAGAGCATGCTCAGAGCGATCAGCCTGTGGATGAATCTTGTCATTGCAAAGTTTGTCAGCATTACAGTAGGGCCTATTTGCACCATCTAGATAAATCCAAAGAAATGCTTTATTCCATTTTATCTTCTTACCACAATACCTTTTATTACCAACATTTAATGGGTTCGATGCGAGCGCATATTGAGGAAAGAGAATTCGCTAAGTTTGTAAAAGACTTTTATAATAAGCGCCAACAAAATTTACCCAAGCATTTAAAACATTTGGAGAAATAATGAATCCTTCAGCTAATATTCCATGGTATGCAGATCCTGTCTTGATCTTTTTCTTAGGTTTCTTCTTATTGATGTACTTTATGATGATCAGACCTCAAACGAAGCGGCAAAAAGCTCTCCAAGAAATGCTTTCTAACTTAGACAAGGGCGATGAAGTGGTTGCTGCAGGCGGGATTCTAGGAAAAGTAAAAGAAATCAAGGGCGATTATGTTGCCATTGAAGTTAGTGAAAATATTACTTTTAAACTCCAAAAATCTGCTATTGCCAATACATTGCCAAAAGGAACTATTGATTCCATCAAATAGTTAATGAATAGATTTTCAATTTGGACGTATCTGCTGATAGTGTTTGTGCTCGTCTTTGGAGCACTCTATTCACTTCCTAATCTCTATCCAGCTAACCCATCTATTCAAATTGCTTATGCACAATCCGGTCAAGCTGCGGATACTGATTTGCTTAATAAAGTTAATACTCTCATTTCAGAAAACGGTATTAATGCCAAAGATGTGAGCCTCAAGGAAAATAATATCGTAGCTCAATTTAGTGACTTAGATGCACAACTCAAGGCTAAAACAGTAATTCAACGCGCTCTGTTGGATCAAGTCATTGTGGCTTTAAATCTGGAACCTACCACCCCTGAGTGGCTAGCTAACCTTGGTGCAGGACCATTAAAACTTGGTCTTGATTTATCGGGCGGCGTCCATTTCCTTCTTGAGGTCGACATTGCCAATGCTTTACAAAACAGACTAGAAAATACTTTGAGCTCTTACCGCAAAAGGTTTGCCGATGACGGCATAGCTTACAGCCAGTCACAAATCGAAGATCAAAGTCTTGTCTTTAAATTTAATGATTCTGAAAACTATAGCAGTGCCTTAGCTATTCTTAATGATGAAAATTTAACTGCTACAGGCAATTTATATGATTTATCACCTGCTGTTGCTTCCAATACTATCAGGTTCAAATTTTCAGACACTGCCATCAAAGAGTTACGCGATTATGCCGTAGGTCAAAACCTTGTGACCTTGAGAAATCGTGTAAACGAGCTCGGCGTTTCAGAGCCGGTAGTTCAACGCCAAGGCTCTAGCAGAATTGTGGTTGAACTTCCTGGAGTCCAAGATACTGCAGCCGCAAAAAAGATTATTGGTAAGACTGCAAATCTCGAGTTTAGGATGGAAGCCAAACCAGAAGCTTCACGTCTAAGAAAAGAAAGATTTGATTACAAAAATGCACCAGGCTTAGATGCTTTATTGGAAAGGTCGGTGATTGTTGCCGGTGAGAGCGTGACCAATGCAAGCACTGGGTTTGATGAAAATGGCTTTGCGCAGGTCAACATCACTCTTGATTTGCAAGGCGGCAGAGCCATGCAAAAAGCTACCACTGGCAATATAGGCAGAAGGCTTGCCGTATTATTTGTTGAGGAAAAAACGCTTTCTGAGCTTAAAAAAGACGAAGAGGGTAAAGAATATATTGAGCAAACCTCTTACATTGATAAAAAAATTATTTCCCTTGCCACTGTGCAAGCAGTCTTAGGAACCTCCTTTAGGATAACTGGTGTTGGCACTCCTCAAGAAGCAAGTGAGCTTGCTTTGCTTTTAAGAGCGGGAGCATTAGCTGCTCCTATGAAGTTTGTAGAAGAGCGAACCGTAGGTCCAAG
>VMDH01000065.1 GCA_008080945.1 Gammaproteobacteria bacterium
CTTCTAAAATCAACCATTGGTTCAAAAATATCTTTTACTTTTTGCTTAAAGGCAGTTGGATCACTCTTAAAAAGATCGCTGTTAGTAACAATAACATTAACCATTTCCTGCGATTTTTCATCAATAAATTGATGAGGATTGGTTTCAGCGCTTAAACTAAAAGAAAGAAGGCACATATAAAAAAGTGCCAAATTAATATGCATAGTTAATTTCATGTGTTTATTATAACATTTGGAATATTTGAAATATCCTATGAAAAATCATAATTTTGAAAAATCTGCGCTTAAAACAATTGATACAGAAATTGAAGCTATCACTTCATTAAAACGATCAATTGGAAAAAGTTTTAGTGCTATTTGTACTGATATTCTCAATTGCAAGGGTAAATTAGTTGTAGTTGGAGTGGGTAAGTCAGCTCATATCGGAAAAAAAATAGCTGCCTCTCTTTCAAGCACCGGTACGCCAGCTTTTATGATGCATGCAACCGAGGCTGCTCATGGTGATTTGGGGATGGTTTCAAAGCAAGATGATGTGCTCATCCTCTCCTATTCTGGAGAGACAGCAGAAATAACCTCAATTCTTCCAGCTCTTAAAAGAACTGCCAGAAACATATACTCATTTACTGGAAATAAGGATTCTACAATTGCTAAAAATAGCAAAGAAACTATCCAAGTAAAAATAAAAAAAGAAGCCTGTCCTAATAATTTAGCGCCGACCTCATCAACAACTGCAATGCTTGTTTTGGGTGATGCCCTTACCGTTGCCCTGCTAGAAGCCAATGGATTTTCCTCAGAAGATTTTGCAAAAAGTCATCCAGCAGGCGCACTGGGAAAACGCCTAACTACATTAGCATCTGATTTGGCGATAACCGGTAAAAATATTGCCAGTGTTTTAGACAAAGATTCAATCATTGATGCCGCTGTTGAGATATCAGCAAAAAAACTAGGTATTGCCTTAGTAAAATCAACATCCGGGAAAATTGTTGGGGTGTTATCAGATGGGGATTTAAGAAGAGCAATAAAATCATCACATGATTTGAAAGCAGAACTTGTTAAGAATCATATGTCTAAAGAATTTATGACAGTAAAGACTAATAGCCTAGCAATCGATGCCCTGAGAATCATGGAAGACAAAAAAATCTTGTCTGTGGTTGTGAAAAATCCCAAAGAGAAAAATTATGTTGGATTATTAACTATGCATTCTTTGCTTGAGTCAGGAATTGTCTGACATGAAAAAAATTGCATATGTCTTAGCGCTGCTGCTAACCCTCTCTTTACAGGCATATGATTCAGCAATTTCTGCCAAAGAAGTTCTTTATCTTCCAGAAGAAGAAAAAATAGAGCTTATTGGAGATATTTCATTAACTTTTGAGGGTTGGAAATTCCTAGCAGAAAGAGGAGAATTTCATATCGAGGAAAAGAAACTCCTTTTACAAGGAAATGATCTTAGAAGAGCTTCTTTTAGCAATGATGGAAGATCTGTTTTTGGTGAAGCAAATTTTATTGAGGTCAAATTATCAGAAAGTATTAATTTATCAGGAGATGCAATACTTACCTCAGATTCTGAGATTATAAAATCCAATAAGATAAGTTATAAATTTCCTAATTAAGAAAGTATGTTGGACATATCAAATCTTTCAAAAACTTTTAAAGAAAAGAAGGTAGTTAACGATGTTAGCCTTTCTCTAGATAAGGGAAAAATCATTGGTCTTTTAGGTCCAAATGGGGCTGGAAAGACAACGATCTTTTATATGATTGCAGGACTAATGCAACCTGATACAGGAAAAATTAGCATCGATAACGAAGATATTACCAACTTTCAAATGCATGAAAGAGCCAGAAAAGGATTAGTATATCTTCCTCAAGAACCATCTATCTTTCAATCAATGACAGTTTGGGAGAATATTCATGGAGCTGCAGAATTACTCTACAGAGAAAAAGAAAAAATTGATGAAAAGACTTCAAACGTCATCAACGCTTTTGATTTAGATGGAATCTTAAATCAAAAAGGAAGGACTTTGTCAGGGGGTCAGAGAAGAAGAGTTGAAATTGCCAGATGCATGATCTTCGATCCAAAAATTATTTTATTAGATGAGCCATTTGCGGGAGTAGATCCTTTGGTTGTTGACGAAATTAATCAAATCTTGAAGCGTTTAGTTACGGAAGAAATCTCTGTCATGATTACTGACCATAACGTATCTCAGACTTTAAATATTTGTGATCACTCATACATTATTAATGAAGGGAAAGTCATAGCCTCTGGAACTAGAGAAGATCTAATAAATAATAAATTAGTAAAAGAAAAATACTTTGGTAATTTATTTGCATAAATGTCACTCAAGCTTGTTGCTAAAAAAACCTTAAGTCAAAGAATTGCTTTAACGCCTTCCTTAAAAAAATCTATTGATCTTTTGCAGCTATCAAAATTTGAACTACTTGAAAGGATTTCTGATGCTTGCCAGGAAAACCCCTTCCTCAATAATTTGCAAAAAGATAATGTTATAGCTGATTTTTCTTTTGATATTCCTGAAAATGCTTCTCTTCAAGAATCAATATTGAAACAGATTCCAGATATTTTTGGAAATTCCTTAGAGCAGGATATTGCAAAAAATCTTACCTATTGTTTGGATGAGAATGGATTCCTAGAGCTAGATTCTCTGGAAGGATTGAAGAAGGCAGATAGCCGACTTAATGTTGCTAACTTGAATGAGTTAATTGATACATTGCAAGAAAATATCGACCCTGCGGGAATATTTGCAAGAAATAATAGAGAAAATATATATCTCCAATGTCAAAGAAGAAAACTTAAGAAGGAATTATTAAAGTTAATTGAACATTTGCTATTTGATTTTGGAGGACTTGATTTTGAATCAATTTTAAACTCAGTTAAAAATAATTTTTCTGGCAACCTCATTGATGAGGCTACGCTAGAAATAAGTAAATGCGACTTAAGCCCTGGTTTAAACTTTCAGACAACTAGAGAAATTAGGCCTGACCTAAATATTAAGGTTTCTAATGCTGGTGAAATTGATATTGCATTTATCAAAGAAGATATGCCAGATATTGTTTTTGATGATGATCTGCTAACAGATTTCAAAGGAGCAGACTCATTGAATGAGAAAACAAAAATATTGATTGATCAAGCTAAATGGTTTATTTCAGCAATTGAGAACAGAAATAAAACATTAGAAAAAGTTGGAATTTATATTTGTTTATTTCAAAGAGATTTTATTCTAGGAAATAGAATTGAGCCCAGTCCATTATCTAATAAGGACATTGCAAAAGAATTAAATATCTCTCCTTCAACTGTCTCTAGGATTATCAGAGAAAAATTTATATTGGTTAATGGTAAAAATCTATCTTTAAAAAACTTTCTTATCCCCTCAGTTTCAAAAACAAAAAAGCTGTCTCCAAATGATTTTATTCAGGAAATATCAAAGGTTATAGCTTCCTCAAGAGTTCAATTAAGCGACCAAAAGATTACAAATTTATTGAATATAAGAGGATTTAATATTGCCAGAAGAACTGTTGCAAAATATCGAAATTTATCAGGCTTAAAAAATTCCAGAAAGCGAAAATAAACTGTTTGATATAAAATTTCCCTATGAATACTATCAAGGGGCAAGATTCCATCCTCAGAGCTTTATTATCTGATTATCCTGATCAGAATAAATCTTTGTCATTGAATCAGCTAAAAAAATTAGTCGATGAAATTGGTGCTCCTCAAGTCGCTCATGCCCTTGAATCCCTTCCCCCACAGGAAAGAAAATTACTTTGGTCTTTAGTAGATCAATCAATAGAAGGGGAAGTGTTACACGAACTCAATGAAGAGCTCCAACTAGAGCTCCTGCAAGACATTGAGCTTAACAATCTAGTGGAAATGATTGGAGAGCTTGAACTGGATGAAATGGTTGATATCCTTCAAACCCTGCCTGATCAAAAGTTAGAGGATTTCTTATCAAGAGTCTCAAGACAAGACAGAGAAAGAATTGAAAAAGTACTTGAATATCCAGAAGATACAGCTGGAGGGCTTCTCAATACTGATGTAATTAGTGTAAAACCTAGACACACTTTAGAAGTTGTATTTAGATATTTAAGAGCAAAAAAGGATTTACCCCAAAATACCGACAAAATTTTTGTTGTCTCAAGAGACGATCAATATTTAGGAGAACTGCCCATATCGAAAATGCTCGTCTCAGAACCAAATCTTACAGTTAGAGAACTAATGGAGACCGATAAAAAGCCCATCAGTGCTGATGTTTCTGATGCTGAAGTCGCTAGATTATTTGAGCAAGAGGATCTGGTTTCTGCTGCCGTAGTGGATGAAAATCAAAGGCTTTTGGGAAGAATTACCGTTGATGATGTTGTAGATGTAATTATTGAGGATGCTGATCAAAATTTTCTTGGCATGGCTGGTATTGTTGAGGATACTTTTGCCCCACCCGGTCGAGCTGCAAAATCTAGGGTACTATGGCTGACAATTAATCTTGCAACTGCTTTTTTAGCATCAGCAACAATTAGCATCTTTCAAGACTCAATTGATAAGTTAGTGTATTTGGCAATATTGATGCCAATTGTTGCCAGTATGGGTGGTGTCGCAGCAACTCAAACGTTAACGATTTTTATCAGAGGAATGTCCCTCCAACAAATTAATGCAACCAATATAACTTGGTTATTTAAAAGAGAGGTTGCAGTATCTATTATTAACGGCATTGTGTTATCAATTATTATTGGGGCAATTACCTATTTTTGGTTTGAAGATATTTTAATATCAGCATTAATTTGTATTGCAATGAGCATAAACTTGGTGGCAGCAGTCATTGCCGGAGTTTTTGTGCCCACTATTCTAAGAAGCCTCAATCAAGACCCTGCAGTTGCAGGCAGCGTAGTGGTTACAACTGTAACTGATGTTGTTGGATTTTTTTCATTCCTGGGACTGGCAACTATATATGCCCTCAGTTAGCCTGAGTTGCAATAATTTTTGGACTATTAATCGGTCCAGAAACTTTGTATTGGTAGCTCGACAAATCATTAAGCTCTGATTGAAACAATTCATTAAAAATTACTGAGCCTGCAACTCCGGGAATTCCCCCAATAATTCCTGCATACCATGGAAGATTTTCCTGGAGTCTTATTCTTAAACTTAGGTCAAGATCTAGACTGTCAAGGTAGCCATTTTTTTTATTAATTTCTCCCCTCCACGCCATCTTAGCTGCATTGGTTTCTACAAAAAAAGCATCGCTTATTCTGGCACTTTCTTTATTAAAGATTAGATTGCCCTCAATGCGTCCAAGCTCCGTTCTTGCATACTCGTTCAAACTTAAATCAAGATTAACTACTTTTCCTAATAATCTTTTTAAATTAAAAACACCGATGAGATTTAAGGCTGCAGAGTCTGCAATCCTGTCTTCAAAATACAATTCTTTACCCAGTATAGAGATGTTCCCCTCAATATCCTTGAGTTTAACTAGATCCTCAAACTGAATCCTTGTTGCAAACCTGAGATAATCAAATCCAAGTCTAGGGTTTTTAGTAATTGGCAGCTTTGCAGAATCTCTAAATTCATAAATACCATTTAAGTGATAGTGATTATTATCAAAACGATAAGAGATGAATGCATCCCTAGATTCAAAAGGCAAAACCGAGAACGATTCGGCTTTTATAAATAGTTTATTGAGCGAAATAGCCTTTGTATTTTTTTGCAAATAAACATCTAAATCATTAAAAAGAACATTGTTAATAGATACATTAGATAAAATAATTCTAGAATTTATATCAGGTAAATTTCTTAGATCAGTATTTGTTGAGCTACTTTTATTCGATGAAACAGTAATATTTGAATCTTTAACAAAAATTTTTGTAAAACCTGATAAATCTTTGGTGAGTTCTATATTTAAATTAGGGCCTTGTGTTGAAAGCTGACTCAGGGACAGAGATTCTTTGTTAGAGTAAAAATTAGCCTTAAATACGTGATCAATGAATCTGATATCTGAGGACCAATCTTGACTGGCTGATTTTTGAAATGTTGCAATTAAATTAGCTTTTTGATCTCGCTCTTTTGAAAACATATCTAATGGGCTCTCAATTTTAAGACCCCCAAGATCAGAGCTTAAGCTTGCATTTATTTGAGATTTAGCAATTTCTAAATTAATTCTTCCTAATGTCGATCCAGAAATAAAACCATCTAAATAAGCTGTCTTAAGAAGCTTATCTTGGATAGGTAGTTCGAGCTCTAAGCTAAGCGCAGGTTTATTGAGATTGATTTTTCCGTATGCATAAGAATTAAAAGAAAAATTGTTCAAAGAAAAATTGTTCATTGAATACAAATCTTCAAAATTAATTACCCTTAACTGTTGAGACTGCACAGCAAGAGATGACGTGTCTGATTCTTTTGATTTATAGTCAAGATCACTTAGCAAACTAAAGCTATTAAATCTCTTATCTTCAAAACTATATGTGCCAATGCTATGAGATGAAGTTTCTAAAAGATTTTCTGAGCTATCCAGCAATAGTTTTGAAACTTCTTCAAAATATAAGTCTTTGGAATTAAAGCTATAAATACCCTTTAGATTACCTAGATCAAGCATTTGAACTGAAAATTTATCTGCGCTGAAGTGGACGCTTTTATTGTCAATATCAACAACCATATCTCTTGCCTTCAAAGGAATATTTTTAAAACTTAAGGATTCAATATTTGCTAGGGTTGTATTTCTTTCAGGTTGGCCTAAGTATAAAGTTGTTGTAAATTCTTTTATCTCAAGCTCATCGATCTCTTTGAAGAAATTTCTAATCCCTGCAAATTGATAAGCTATCAAGCCATTTGTATCTTGTAAGTTGATGTTAGAGCCGCTTAATTGCAAGCGTTTGTTTATGCCCTCCCTGGAGAGAAAATTTACATTCAAGCGAGATCTTTCATTTTTTAAATTGGCGATAATAAAATTATCAGTCTTGCTCGTTTTACTTAGTAGATCTAAATTATAAGATCTAATCAATCCATCAAATCCAACTATTGAAATATTTTGACCTATAGATTGAAAATTTAGGGCTCCATTTTGATAAGTCAACTTGCCAGATAATCCATCAAGTTTACTAAAATAAAAATCCTGTAGTCTTCCGCTCTGAAGAAATGCCCCAACGAAAAAATCTTTAGAGCCAAGATTGTTAATGGAAATATCCCTTAAACTAGTATCTAAAATTACTTTAGAGCTTTTTAAAGAAAAATCATTCAAATCCAACGACTTTAGATAAATACTGCTAGAACCAAGTTCCACAAAACCAAAAAAACTTTCAGGACTAGGAAGTTGAGTATCCCTATAAAAATAAATATCTTGATTAAGCATTACACCAAGTAAATCTAGTTCAATTGAATTAAAAGTTACTTCGTCATCAGAGGGTAGTATTTCTAGCTTAAGATTAGATGAGCCTATCCCTTTTTTAAATGCAAAAGATCCTGTCACTTCAAATTGAAAATTCAGTGCGTTTGATATCCTTGAGCTTAGATCAGTTATCAATTTAGAATCCTTTATACCTAAAGCTCCTGAAAAAGACTGCGTCTCCTTATCTTGATAAATGGAAACAGAATTCTTGAGATTATTTTTTTGGACTAGCTGCTCTGCAATTATGGAAGAAAACTCTTGAGTAGAAACTAAACTAAGATCAATTATCTGAGGGCCTGCATTTGTGTAAATATAAATTTCAGCATCCACAAAATGGGATTCTGATAATAAAAATGGTATTTTGTTTTGGCCTCTGTTTTGATTTGACCTTAGATCTAAGAAAATTTCTTTGCCAGAAAAATAATAAAACGTTGGTTTTAAATTTAAGAACGATTCCCAAATAGAAAGTCCTATCGTAACTTCATTAGCATGAAATACTTCTTTATCTTCAATATTTAGAGAGGGCTCTTTAAAAGTAAGTTTAGGAAATAGTAAATTTTTATCGTAGGCGATATTTTCATAAAAAAAATTAAAGCCCTGGCTTTTGCTAGTGATAAATGATGTAAATTTTCCTGGGGCAACAAGATAAAGTGAACATATGGCAATCAACGTCCATATCCCAAGTGAAATTAATAATAGAGTGCCTTTGAGGAGCTTCATTTAATAGTGTATGCGTAATGCCTTCTTAGGTATCTACAAATTCCAAATATTAAGGGCCAAAAAATAATGGTGGAAAAAAAGTTAAAAATCAATTTACTATAGAGATAACCCTCAGGATAAATAAACAGGTATTTGAAGGTAAATCCTATTGAGGAAAGCAGTGCTATTATTAGGGCTATCTGAAGATGAGAGAATAATCTTAGACGGTATGCATAAGACCTAAATACCAAGGAAAAAAAGATAAAAATAAGGGTATGAGTTCCAATAAATGACGCAGTTAAAAAATCCAAGAGTATGCCTGACAAAATTACAAGCGCTAACGTAAATTGCTGGGGAGCAGCATAAGACCAGTAAAAAAATACTAGGTAAACGGTAGATATCTCGACGAAGGATTGGTTTACAAATGAAATTATGGATGAATCAATTAAATAGGCTCCAAAAAGACTCAAATTGATAATTAACAATTCCTTAAAACTCATGCTTCCTCAATAATGTAAACATTTGGTGAGATTCTTGGATCTGCAGCTAGCTCAATTACAATCTCAGCTGCATCCCCTAAGAGAGTTATCTCTTTTACATCTCCTACTTTCAAACCCTTAGGAAAAATTCCTCCAAGCCCAGACGTATAAACTAATTGGCCTCTAAATATAGTCTCATTAATTTCTGATACATCAGTTCTGCAAGATATTGTCATGGGAATCCCTTTGCCAGAGGCATTGCAATATGAGGATCCAATTAAAACTGGTAAAAAATGCTTTGAGCTTGATAAGAGCAGTATTTTTCCTAAATTACCTTGTCTTTCAACAAGTTGTCCAATTAATCCTGAGGCGTTAAGAACCGGTCTAAAAAGTGGTGCTCCCTTAGAAATCAACATCTCATGAACGCCGCAACAAATGTATTTGTAAGCATTAAAGTTTACAATTTTTGCTGATGTAGGATTGCTCCTCATTGATTGAGATTCAATGTTTGGAGCATTGCTTTCAAGGAAAAAGTTTTTTGCTAAGAGAGCTTCATATTTATTTTTTAACTCCCTAGCTTCCTTTTTCAATTTTTGTTTTTCAGTTTGACTTACATAAACCGAACTAAAAAAATTCTTGGTTTGATTAACAAGTAAGTCAGAAGTGATAACTATTGAGGCTTGGATTACTCGTAATGAGCTAAAAACATTATTTTTTGAATCAAAGAATAAAATTACAGAAAAACAAACGATAAAAAATATATATGAAAATCTTGAAAACTTGAGAGGCGTTCCACTCGCCATATACTTAACTACTCAGTTGATAAGAGATCAATATTGTATTTATCCATGATCTCAAGAGCTTGCCCCCCTCCTCTAGCAACGCATGTAAGAGGATCTTCAGCAACAATAACTGGAATGCCTGTTGAATTAGATATCAGCTTGTCCAAGTCTCTCAACAATCCTCCTCCACCGGTTAGGACTATTCCTCTCTCAGCAATATCCGCAGAAAGTTCTGGAGGTGAAAGCTCTAAGGCGTTTCTTATGGCTCTTACAATTCCATAGAGGGGATCTTTCATAGCTTCAAATATTTGATTGCTTGTCAAAGTAAAACTTTCTGGAATTCCTTCAGCAAGATTACGTCCTGTAACGGTCATTTCTTGTTTTTCAGAATCTTCAGTTGCACAACCTATATTCGTTTTGAGTCTTTCAGCAGATGATTCTCCGATAATGCAGCCATAATTTCTTCGCACCCAAGATGTAATGGCTTCATCCATTTTATCTCCGCCAATTTTTACTGACTCTGCATAAACAACTCCATTTAAAGACAGAATTGCTATTTCTGAGGTTCCCCCGCCAATATCTACAACCATGTTTCCATTTGCTTCTTCAACCGGTAACCCTGCACCAATAGCAGCTGCCATGGGCTCCTCTATTAATTTAACATCTCTAGCCCCAGCGCCGAGGACTGATTCACGAATCGCCCTTCTTTCTACCTGTGTTGAACGACAAGGAACACAAACAAGAACTCTAGGACTAGGTTTAATAAATCTTTGTTCATGAACTTTAGCAATGAAGTGTTGAAGCATTTTTTCTGTAACTTGGAAGTCAGCTATGACCCCCTCAGACAATGGTCTTATTGCTTTGATATTTCCAGGAGTCCTTCCAAGCATTTTTTTTGCTTCATGCCCTACTGCAACAACAGTTTTTTGTCCTCTTGACTCTCTAATTGCTACTACCGATGGCTCATTTAACACAATCCCAATATCTTTGGTGTATATGAGGGTATTAGCAGTTCCTAGGTCAATTGATAAATCATTAGAAAAGAGTCCTCTTACTGCTTTAAACAAATTTAAATCCAAGGCTAGCCCCTTATTTATGTAAAAAAATTACCAAATGGTTTAATATTCCGGTCTACGTAAATAATATCATATGGACAAAGAAACAGTCAGAACAATTTGCTATCTTTCAAGGCTTTCGCTTGATGAAGATAAGGCTAAAAATATTGAAGGCGACCTGGATGTAATCCTATCCATGATTGATGAGTTACAAGAAATAGATACCTCAAAAATAGAGCCTATGTTCAGCCCATTAGAACAAACAGCAATTGTACACAATGACGAAATCTCCTCAGACAATAAAAAAGAAGCATATCTATCACAGGCTCCTGATGCAGATAGTGATTTTTTTAAAGTTCCTAAGGTTGTAGAGTAATGCAGCACAAAACCATTTCAGAGCTTCATGAAATGTTGGCCTCGAAGGCTATAACTCCTGTTGAGCTTGTTGAAGAAAGTCTTAATCTTGCTAAAAAATTCGAATTTTTGAACTGCTTTAATTTTATCAATGAAGAAAAGGCATTAACACAAGCAAAAAATGCCACATTTGATCCCAATAATCCCTTAAGTTGTATTCCTGTAGCTCACAAAGATTTGTTTTGCACAGAGAATATACAAACTACATGTAGTTCAAAAATTCTAGAGGGTTTCAAGCCTCCTTACACCGCAACCGTAGTTGAAAATTTAGAAAATGCAGGCTGTATAGCAATAGCAAAAACTAATATGGATGAAT
>VMDH01000079.1 GCA_008080945.1 Gammaproteobacteria bacterium
ATATGGAGGGAACCCTTACTCCAGAAATTTGGCAAGAAGTAGCAAAAGAAACTAATGTTGAAGAGCTCTTAAAAACAACTCGTGATATTCCCTCTTTTAGCGAGTTAATGGATTATCGAATTAAATTGATGAAGGATCACAATATTTCTTTCAGTTTTTTGAAAGAAGTTGCAAATAAAATTGAGCCGCTGGCTGGTGCCAGGGATTTCTTGGCAAAGATCAGAGATAATTTTCAAGTAGTTATTCTCTCCGATACATTTTATGAGTTGGCATTGCCTTTAATGGAGAAATTAGGCAACCCATTATTGTTATGTCATAGGTTAGAAATTGAAAAAGATATGATCACTGGATATAAACTCAGAGCCACGAAAGCTAAAAGGCAGGCAATCGAAGCTTTTAACAAAATGGGATATTCTTGCATAGCTGTTGGGGATTCGTACAATGACCTACAAATGTTTGAGGTTGCAGAGCATTCATACTTTATTAATGCCCCCAAAGTTATAACTGAGGAGCATTCTTCTATTCCATTTTTTAACGCATATACCGACCTTTTAAGAGAACTTGAGACTTTAAAATAATGCATGACTTAAAGCTTGAAAATTATTCCAGGCCAGAGCTTGAGTTTCCTCATAAAGATAAAAAATTGCTTCTGCATAGTTGTTGTGCGCCATGTGCAGGAGAGATCATGGAGGCTGTAGCTGCTTCTGGGATTAATACAACAGTTTATTTTTACAATCCAAATATTCATCCTGAAGAAGAGTACTTAATTAGAAAAGAAGAAAACATTAAGTTCTGTGAAAAGCTTGGATTTAACTTTATTGATGCAGATTACGATACAGATAATTGGTTTGAGAGAGTTAAAGGTTTAGAGCATGAGCCTGAGAGAGGCGAAAGATGTACTCAATGTTTTGATATGAGATTTGAAAAATCTGCACTCTTTGCCGTTGAAAATGATTTTCCGGTATTTGCTACTACACTTGGAATATCAAGATGGAAGGACATGAATCAAATTAATAATTCGGGCACAAGAGCTGCTAGCAGGTATGAGGAATTAATGTACTGGGATTTTAATTGGCGTAAGCAAGGGGGCTCATCTCGCATGATAGAGATTTCCAAACGTGAAAATTTTTATCAACAGGAATATTGTGGCTGTGTTTACAGCTTGAGGGACACCAATAGATGGCGTATGCAGAATGATAAATCAAGAATTATTAGAGGAATTAAATTTTATAAATAAGTTAAAATAATCATATGAATTCTGCTGGAAATAACTTTAGAAAAGCATTAAAAAATAACAAGCCCTTGATGGTCGTTGGGGCTATAAATGCCTACACAGCAATGATGGCTCAATCTGCAGGACATCAAGCTCTTTATTTATCAGGAGCAGGAGTTGCAAATGCCTCCTACGGCATTCCTGACTTAGGTATTACCACTCTTGAAGATGTTCTTACCGATGCCAGAAGAGTTTGTAATGCTTGTGATTTACCATTGTTGGTAGATATTGATACTGGTTGGGGAGGAGCTTTTAATATCTCAAGAACCATTAAAGAGCTCGAAGGAGCAGGGGTGGCTGCAGTCCATATTGAAGATCAGGTTGCTCAAAAACGTTGCGGCCATCGACCTAACAAGGAACTTGTTTCTTGTGATGAAATGGTAGATAGATTGAAAGCAGCGGTTGATAGCAAAAGAGATCCTGACTTTTTCATTATGGCTAGGACAGATGCCTATGCCAATGAGGGCATTGAGGGTGCCGTTGAAAGGAGTTCAAAGTATTTAGAAGCTGGAGCAGATGGCATTTTTTTAGAAGCTGTTCATTCGTTGGATGAATATCAAGCACTCAGAGAAAAAATTTCAGCACCAATACTTGCCAACATAACTGAATTTGGTAAGACTCCACTCTTTACTGCTAAAGAACTAGCATCTGTTGGAGTTGATATTATGTTATTTCCACTTTCTGCCTTTCGGGCTATGAGCAAGTCTGCTGAACATGTGTATAATGTGATCGCTCAACAGGGAACCCAACAAGATTTATTGGGAACAATGCAAACTCGTGATGAGCTTTATGAGCAGCTGGATTATCACAGTTATGAGAAAACATTAGACGATTTATTCAAGAAATAGTTTGGAGAAAGGGGATGGTTAAAAAACTTGAAGGAGCAGGATTAAGAGGACAAGTTGCAGGAGAAACTTCTTTATGCACGGTTGGCCAAGTTGAAGGACTAGCATACAGGGGTCACAAGGTTGAAACTCTTGCAGAAAAGGCAACATTTGAAGAAGTAGCTTATTTACTTCTTTATGGGAAGCTACCTACTCAATCTGAACTAGATAACTACAAAGCACTTCTTAAATCTAAGAGGGATTTACCGCAAACTCTAAAAGAAGTTCTCCAAAAAATTCCTGCATCTGCTCATCCAATGGATGTTATGAGAACTGGAACCTCTATGCTTGGTAATTTAGAGCCCGAGGGTGATTTTGCAAACCAATTGGATGCGACAAATAGAATGGTTGCAACCATGGCCTCTATTGTTGTCTATTGGTATAAATTCTCTCATGAGGGATTAGATATTGATTTAGTAAACGATGAAGATACGCTTGCTGGTCATTTCTTGCATATTTTGCATGGCAAAACACCATCGGATCTGCATAGGAGAGTGATGGATGTTTCCCTCATTCTTTACGCAGAACATGAATTTAATGCATCAACCTTTACAGCTAGAGTTTGTGCATCCACTATGTCGGACCTTCACTCATGTGTTGTTGCAGCTATTGGTTCTCTGAGAGGACCATTGCATGGAGGTGCTAATGAGAAGGCCATGGAGATGATTGAGAATTGGAAAACTCGAGATGAGGCCAGAGAAAATATTCTCTCCATGCTAGCAAATAAAGAGAAGATCATGGGATTTGGTCATGCAGTTTATTCTGAGAGAGACCCTAGAAATGCAGTAATTAAGACTTACTCAAAGTTACTTTCTGAAGAGTTTGGTGACAATTCTCTATATGAGGTTTCAGATGAAGTTGAAAAGGTAATGTGGGATGAGAAAAAGCTTTTTGCTAATGCAGACTTTTTCCATGCTTCAGCATATTACTATATGGGTATTGCAACCAAACTATTTACTCCAATTTTTGTGATGTCCAGAGTAACGGGATGGACTGCACACTGTATGGAGCAGAGAGCTAATA
Organism: Gammaproteobacteria bacterium; assembly: GCA_008080945.1. Taxonomy (GTDB): domain Bacteria; phylum Pseudomonadota; class Gammaproteobacteria; order Magnimaribacterales; family D2472; genus VMDH01. The sequence continues at coordinate 3,181 of VMDH01000079.1, forward strand.
ATAGAATTATTAGACCATCTGCAGATTACACTGGCCCAGAATCATCCGAATGGGTTGATATAAAAGATAGAACCTAATGTCTGATAATGTTGATATAAATGTCCGTTCTGGATACGACTCTTTAATATCTGAAATAGCCAGATATGTTCATGAATACGAAGTAGACTCTTCGTTAGCACTCACAACTGCAAAAAACTGCTTGATCGATACCATTGGATGCGGATTGTTGGCTTTAACTTTTCCTGCTTGCACAAAAATGCTTGGTCCAGTGGTTCCAGGTACCGAGGTACCTCATGGAGTAAGAGTGCCAGGCACTAACTTTAAGTTAGATCCAGTCAAGGGCGCATTTGATATTGGTTGTATGATTCGTTGGTTGGATTACAACGATACTTGGTTAGCTGCTGAGTGGGGACATCCATCAGATAATCTTGGTGCAATTCTTGCAGTAGCTGATTTTGTTTCGCAAAAAAACGTGGCTGCTGGAGGAAATCCCTTAAGCATGAGGCAAGTTTTAGAATGCATGATCATGGCTCATGAAATTCAGGGCGTATTAGCATTAAAAAATAGTTTTAACAGAGTTGGTTTAGATCATGTGGTGCTTGTCAAAGTTGCCTCAACCGCCGTTGCTACCAAATTGTTAGGAGGCACATACGAACAAATTCTTGATGCAGTTACCCAGGCATGGGTTGATGGACAAAGTTTAAGAACTTATAGACATGCTCCAAATGCTGGCTCCAGAAAAAGCTGGGCTGCAGGTGATGCAACCAGTAGAGCAGTTAGACTCGGAATGATTACATTGCTTGGCGAAATGGGTTACCCAAGTGTATTGTCTGCTCCAAAGTGGGGATTTGAGGATGTTCTTTTCAAGGGAGAGCAGCTATCTCTTCCTCAGGCATTTGGATCCTATGTCATGGAAAATGTTCTTTTCAAAATTAGCTTCCCTGCAGAATTTCATGCGCAAACCGCAGTTGAAGCTGCGGTGCAACTTCACAGCCAAATAAAAGATAGGTTTGATGAAATCAAGCAAATTGAAGTTACTACTCATGAATCTGCAATCAGGATTATTTCTAAAGTTGGTGAATTAAATAATCCAGCAGATAGAGATCATTGTCTGCAGTATATGATTGCCATTGGTTTGATTCATGGAGATCTAGTTGCTGAACATTACGAGGATGATGTTGCTTCAGACCCGCTAATTGATGCGCTTCGTGAAAAAATGATTATCAAAGAAGATTCCCGATATACCAAAGAATATCTTGAAGCCGATAAAAGATCTATTGCTAATAAATTACAAATTTTCTTTGAAGATGGCACCTCAACTGAGGCCATTGAAGTTGAATACCCTATTGGACACAAAAGAAGAAGAGAAGAGGGCATTCCTATTCTTGAGAAAAAATTCAAAAATAATCTTCTAAAGATTTATTCAGAAGAAAAGGCTAATGAAATTTATCAACGCTGCATTGATCAAGAGAATCTTGAAGCTATGTCGGTGATTGAGTTTCAGGAAATGTTAGCTGTCGAAACCAATACTTTTTAAAGTTCTAAAGGTATAAATCTTAACCCTTCATTAGCGAACAAATAGGTTTGATCGCTGTAATGATTTGATTCTTTATTACGAGAAGATCCAAAGTTATGCATGCCATAAATTGTTCTTTCTGCTCCCACTTGTTTGATTAGGAAAAATAATCCGTCTCCACCACTCATAATAAAAGAACCTACTTCCTCATTAAAAGATCCGTAAACTGCTCTTAGGGTATCTACGCTTCCTTGGATAGAATGCCTGCGATCATTTCTCTCAATTTTGTTGATCTCTGACCATTGCCTACCCTGGTAAGTTCCCTGGTCACCAAATTGAGAGCACTCGTTTGCAGCAACTGCAAATGTTGGCACGGGAGTATCATTAAACTCTGAGCGCCATTCTTGCGCCATTAGGCAAACTAAATATCCTTCGGTATTTTCAAAATTTGTATGCATGTTCCATTGAGATATCAGGTTTGATGAATATTCATCTTTGCCCTGGAGCGAGTCTAAAAATTGATATTGTCTGGAATTCTTTGAATAGCCATTATCAAACTTTAGATCAATAAAATCCTCAAAATTCATAATGCTTTTATTTACTAGTATTTCATCAGCTCTGTAAGAGCGGTTAGTAATTCTTTTTTCAAGGTTTACTTTAGGAAAGTTTAAATATTGGTTGCGAGAATAATCACCCGCTACTTCAAAGGGATCTTGGTTAGTGCTTTGCAACCATCCATTGGGTGGATTGATGAAGGAAGGAAGATTTTTGATAATCAATGTTTGATTCCAGATGTGCTGGGAATCCTCTCCAACTTGTAATGACCTTGCTTTTTCAGGGGCATGCCGTTCAGGAATTCTTCCATTATAAAAGTATCCAATATTATGCTCAGAATCTAAGGTAACAAAGTTAAAACTTGGAATTAGTCTTTCTTGTATTTTTGATTCAAACTCTGCTACCGATTTAGAAAGATTCAGTCCCATCCAGCCTAATGTTTCGTTGAAATGATTCATGGAAGTGTGTCTAATTGCGAACATTGCTCCATCTTCTCCTGGGATGACAGGTCCAAATTTAGAATATTTAAATTTTTGAGCAATTCTTACCGGTAGTATTCCAAATTTAAATTCAAGATAATCTTCCTCAATTTCAAATCTTTCCCATTTTCCATCAAGTAAATATTGGTCTTGATTCCTGGGATTGATGGTTAACTTGAAAATATCTGCAATATCTGGACGATTTACAGTAGCACCCCAGCCAAGAGTTTTATTCATACCAACATTAATCAGAAAAGAGCCCGGAAAGTTTCCTCCATGCGCAAGCCAACCTTGATTAGAGGCTACATTGAGCTCATACCAGCCCACAGGCCCAGTGAGAGGCTGATGCGAATTAATCATCAGAAAAGATTCATCTTTATTAGTAAGAGGAAAGTTAACCGCAATAGCATTTGAACCGGTAGGCTCTTGCTCGTTACCTTCATTAATCAAAGCAAGCTCTTTTTGCAGTCCTGCAAAAAACATGTGTTGAATAAAGGAGCCAGCAAGCACATCTTTTGCATCAATAGGGCCAATTCTTTTATGTTTTAAGGGGTTCGTTTGAAAAGCTTGGTCATTTACTCCATCTGCATATGCTGTTGCCATTTCAAGAATCATGGGATTAATATTATTTATTTCATCTTCTAGGGAACTCCAAATTTTTAACAAACGAATTAAATAATCGGATGCAATGCCAGAAATTCCATCTTGCATTGCCAGCTCTCCTCTATACAGAGGCATTAATTGCACTAGGTCTTCATAAGCATCCTCTGCATGAACACGTCCAACGCCGTAAGCAACATCAATATTTGTGTTTCCTTTAATATAGGGTACACCCCAAAAATCTCTATTTATTTCTATCTGATATAAGTCTTGTTTGGACTGATAGATTTCTTCTTGAGAACACGAGACGTTAATTAATAAAAGAAAAAAGCAGAGAAAAAGATACTTTAGACTTGATGAATTAATATTAAGCACAACATAATTGTAAAAGATATTTAAATAACTATGGCAAAACAATTTTTAATCGTTGGCGCTAATTCTGGTATTGGTAGGGAAGTTTTCACTCTACTCAGTAAAGATGGCCATGAAGTTTTTACTACTAGCAGGGGGAGTTTTGACAATCCTGATAGACACTTCATTATGGAAAATCTGAGTGCTTTTGATGAGTTGGAAGGGCTGCCTAATTCTTTGGATGGTTTACTTTATTGTCCTGGAACCATAAATCTTAAATCAATTCAACGTTTACAAACTGATGACTTGCTGGAAGATCTTGAGATAAATTTCTTTGGAGCATTTAAAGCACTGAAAGGCATGTTGCCAAGGCTTAAGAATGAGGATGGAGGCTCAGTAGTTTTCATCACAACCGTTGCCACGAATGTTGGAATGCCAATGCATGGCTCGATTGCAGCTGCAAAGGCTGCATTACATGGTTTTGCAATTTCTATGGCAGCTGAGCTTGCTCCAAGAGTTGCTGTTAATTGTGTTGCTCCCTCTCTTACCAATACTCCAATGGCAGAATTTTTATTAAATAGTGAAACTAAGGTACAAGCTAGTGAAGATAGGCATCCCCTTAAAAAAATTGGTAATCCTGCAAGCATAGCAAAGACTATAGAGTTGCTTATGCATGCTAAAGATAACGGTATAACAGGCCAAACATTTAATATTGATAGCGGACTTTCTACTCTAAAAGCTTAAAATTTTTTCTTTTAGACTATAATTCACCCCATGTCTGGGAATACTTTTGGCAGAATTTTTACTGTATCTACTTTTGGTGAAAGCCATGGTAGTGCTTTAGGGTGCATTATTGATGGATGCCCTCCAGGTATTGCAATTGATTCTAATGAGATCCAGGCTGAACTAGACAAGAGAAAGCCTGGTCAATCTGATGTAACCACGCCAAGAAAAGAGGATGATCAGGTAGAGATTTTATCTGGAATTTTTGAAGGTAAGACAACCGGTACCCCAATTGGATTAATAATTAGGAATACCAATCAACAATCTCAGGATTATCAACATTTAAAAGATGTATTTAGACCTAATCATGCAGATATAACTTATCAGGCCAAGTATGGATTAAGAGATTATCGAGGCGGTGGAAGGGCAAGTGCTAGAGAAACTGCTATGAGAGTTGCTGCAGGAGCAATAGCTAAAAAATACCTCCATTCACAAGGTGTTCACACTCAATGCATAGTTACTCAAATTGGGCCTATAGCTGCTGATACTATGGATTGGGATACAAAAAATAAGTTTAATTTTGCTGATCCTTCAAAGGTTAATGAATTAGATGCTTTATTTGAAGAGCTTATAAAAGAGGGTGATTCAGTAGGAGCAAAATTACAAATTGTTGTGAAGGGCTGCCCTGCGGGACTTGGTGAACCAGTATTTGATAAATTAGACGCTGATTTAGCAAAAGCTATTATGTCGATTAATGCTGTTAAAGCAGTGGCTATTGGTGATCTTGGAGATACCTCAAAAAGAGGATCAGTAATTAGAGATGAGATGACTAAAACTGGATTTAAGACAAATTATTCCGGGGGAATCTTAGGCGGAATTTCCTCTAGCGATGATATTGTTATCGGATTTACTATTAAGCCAACTTCAAGTATCAGAAAAGCTGCAGATACTATTAATACAAAAGGTGAGGATACTGAAATATCGGTAACTGGCAGACATGATCCATGCGTGGGGATAAGGGCAGTACCCATAGCAGAAGCTATGACCAACCTCGTCTTAATGGATCATTTTCTCAGGAACAGAGCTCAATGCGGAGATGTTGAGCAAGTGTTACCCTTCAATAACAATGAATAAAACCCTTTACGATAAACTTTGGGAAATGCATGCAGTCAATCCTGACTCGGATGGAGAAACTTTATTGTACATCGACAGGCACTTTTTACATGAGGTGACCTCACCCCAGGCTTTTGAAGGAATAGAAAAGAAAGGTCTCAATCCTTGGAGACTTGATAGCAATGTTGCTACCCCCGATCACAATGTCTCAACTCAAAGAGGGAAAATGATGGATATCGATAAGGCTGATCATTCACTTTCCAAAATTCAACTCATTGAGCTAGATAAAAATTGTAAAAAGTTTGGAGTTACTCAATACGATATTAATTCTGAAAAACAAGGTATCGTGCATGTTATAGGGCCTGAGCAAGGTCTAACACTTCCTGGCATGACGATTGTTTGTGGCGATTCTCATACCTCGACCCATGGTGCATTTGCTTGTCTTTCTATGGGCATTGGAACCTCAGAAGTTGAACATGTCCTAGCTACGCAATGTTTAAGAGTCAGAAAATTAGCCAACATGAGAATTAATGTTATCGGCACACCCAAGCACTGGATAACACCAAAGGATGTCATTCTTCATATTATTAGCAAAATTGGAACTGCAGGTGGAACTGGTCATGCCATAGAGTTTGCTGGAGAGTATATTGAGTCACTCTCAATGGAGGGCAGAATGACTATTTGCAACATGTCGATAGAGGCAGGTGCCAAAGTAGGCATGGTAGCTTATGACTTGATTACAGAAACTTATCTCAAAGAACGCATAGATGAAAATGATCCCAATATGATTGAAGCTTTGAATCAGTGGTCTCAATTACATTCTGATCAAGGATCCGAATTTGATAAAGAAATAGTAATTGATGTTACGGATTTACTTCCGCAAGTTTCATGGGGTACATCTCCTGAGATGACAATTGATTTTAATGATGACATACCTAAAACACCTAAAACAAAAAAAGCTCTTGAATACATGGGATTGGAAAACGAAGATAATTTACTAGGCGTTGCTTTTGACAAAGTATTTATTGGATCGTGCACAAATTCTAGGATCGAAGATTTGAGGGCTACTGCTGCAGCTATTAAAGGTAGGCAAAAAGCTAAGAATATTAAAGAGGTATTAGTGGTCCCAGGCTCTAGAGCAGTTCAAGCGCAAGCCGAGATCGAAGGTCTTGATAAAATTTTTATAGAGGCTGGATTTTCTTGGAGAGATCCAGGTTGCTCCATGTGTTTAGGTATGAATGAAGACAAGCTAACACCTTACGAACGTTGTGCCTCGACTTCCAACAGGAATTTTGAAGGCAGACAAGGCCACCTTGGAAGAACCCATTTGGTAAGTCCTTTTGTAGCAGGATTGATAGCTATTCATGGACACCTTCCTAAAGACTTAAGCGAATACCATTATGAAAGATAAAATTTCTGGAATTGCTGCTCAACTCTTGATTGATAATATTGATACCGATCAAATCATTCCAACCGAGTTTTTAAAATCTATCAAAAAATATGGATTTGGAGATTACTTATTCGATGGCTGGAGATATCTTAAAGATGGAGACCTAGATACTCCTGTAGAACAACGGGGAATACGAGAGGATTTTATTCTCAATCAACCACCATACAATAAAGCAAAAATTTTGTTAGCTGGAGATAACTTTGGCTGCGGCTCCAGTAGAGAGCATGCTGTTTGGGCCCTAAGAGATTTTGGAATTGAAGCCGTGTTGGCAACTTCTTTTGGAGATATTTTTTATAATAATTGTTTTAAGAATAATGTCTTAGCTATTAAATTAAAACCTGAAGAATTTGATAAGGTTTCTTCTTTTGTAAGTAACGACCCCTTTCAGCTATCCATTTCTCTTGCTAATAAACAACTTGAGATAGGGGATCAAAAAATAATTTTTGATATTGAGGATAGCCTCATTCAAAGAGTTATCCACGATCTTGATGATGTTGATATAACATTGAAAGATTCGGAAGCCATCAAAGCTTTTGAGATAAAACACTTAACTTCAAAACCCTGGTTGTAAGATGAAATTTACATTCGCATTGGTCGGAGCATCAGGCATGGTGGGAGAGAAGTTGCTTCGTTTGCTAGAGATAAAATCTTTGCCAATTAAGAATCTCATTCCCCTTGGATCAAAATCTGCTGGGCAAAATATTACTTTTCAAGGCAAACAACATGAAATTATTGATCTTGCCAGTTTTGAGCCAGAGGGCATTGATATTGCTATATTTGCTGCCGGATCAGATCCTGCCAGAGATTATGCTCAAAAATTTATCCAAGCAGGAACCTACGTCATTGATCTATCTTCTTACTACAGGTACGAAGACAATATACCGCTTGTTATTCCTCCTATTAACGAAGCAGTTCTAGCTGATCTTAATCAACCTGCAATCATTGCAAACCCAAATT
>VMDH01000060.1 GCA_008080945.1 Gammaproteobacteria bacterium
GTTGGAGAGATAAAATTTCCAGCAGCATTATTAACCAATCCTGTGAGAGGCTTAATGTTGAAAACATTTTCAACAAAACCTTCTACATCTTGGGGAGATCTTATATCTAGAGTTTCATAATAAGCATTGATACCAAATTGATCTGTTAAAGTATTAGCAGTATCTTTTAAGGGATCCTCTCTTCTTCCACAAATTGCTATGTCAGCTCCTAGAGATGCAAAATGAGTAGCCATTTCTTTTCCTAGACCTGTTCCACCCCCCGTGACAAGTATATGTTTTCCTTTTAATAAATTTTCCTTAAACATTATCCTAATATCTCCTTGATTGAGTCTACCCATGGCTCTGAAGCATTTAATGAAGGGACATATTCCACCACTTCTCCTCCAGCTTCTTGAAACAAACTATTGTACTCATCTCCCAATTCAATCACAGTTTCAAGACAATCTGCAGTGAATGCAGGAGATACTATGAGTATTCTTTTCATCCCATTTTCTGCGAGGGATTTTAAAACTTCGTCTGTGAATGGTTCCAGCCAGTTTTTAGTGAGTCTAGATTGAAAACAAACCGTGTATTGATCATTGTTTATCTGAGATGAATTAGCAATAAGTCTTGCAGTTTCATAACTGGTTGCTTTGTAGCAAAATTTATTGAGTTCTGTAATTCCTTTATCACAATTTTTATCCTCACAAATATTATCACTATAAACCTTATTGACCTGTGAATTAGGCAGTCCATGAAAACTGAAGAGAATATGGTCATAACTATCGATATTCATTTTGGAAAGATTGTTTTTCCAAGCATTAATGAATGAGGGTTCTGAATAAAATTGACCAATATAGGTAACTTTAGGTATTACCCAGTATCGAGATAAAATTTTTCCTACCTCTTCGTAGACACTCCCTGTAGTTGCTGATGCATATTGTGGAAATAAGGGAAAGATTACTAACTCATCTGGATTGGTATCCAATGCTTCTTTAATAGCTGATTCAATAGAAGGATTTTGATAGCGCATGGCATAGTAGAATTTATCCTCAGAGGATCCCTGATTAAGAGTTCTGGTTAATTCCTCTGTATAGAGCTTGAGCGGTGATTGACCTGAATATTTATTAAACAAATCCCTGTAAATTCTAGAAGATGCAAAAGATCTTATAGGACAAATAATAAGATTTACTAATAAAAAGCGAAATAACCAAGGATAGTCAATAACTCTGGGATCGGATAAAAATTGTCGTAAGTATTTAAATACTGAAAAATAGGTTGGGCTATTTGGAGTGCCTAAATTAATTAATATGACTGCTCTATGTGACATTTTCTTCAATATATTCTGCTTTAAATGTAGAAATAGAAAGAAGCATTATAACGGCTATAAAGCATAACGCTGCTGAAAAAAGATATAGATTAGATGGATTGTATTGATAGATAGGCATTGCAACCACAGGAGTTAGCATATGCCCTATAGGGATTACTGAGCCCAAATACCCTGCCGCAGAACCTTGGTTGTCTGGACTTTGTGAAAGAGATAATGCTGAAGCATTAGCAGGTCTCACCATGCCTGAGCCCATGCCATTTAGAATAATAGCAAAATAAAACATCGCAATTGAAGTTGCATAAGCTGCCTGAATATAAGAGAAAATCATTATGATTGAACCCAAAATCAACAATTGATAATTCTTTAGTTCAAAATAATCAGTAAAAAAATATTGCGAAATAATAGTGCTTACTGAGAGTAGAGCAAAAGATAGACTGATAAGTAAAGGTAAATCCTCATAATTAGTAAATGAATCAGACACATAAAAACCTATGGATTGTAAGAGCGATGCCTGACAAAAAGAATAAAGCGAGGCTAGCACCAAAAAAGGCAGAATAGATTTTTCTAAAAAAGATATTTGTGGGCTTGTATCATCTCTAGAGATGTCTCTAGATGTGTTTGGCATAGTTTTGTAAAGACCTATTGCAGAGATAATTGCAAACGATGAAAAAAGGTAAAAAGGCATAGCCTCATCAAATAAATATAAAAATCCACCCAATAATGGTCCCAATACAGTACCGGCAAGAAAACTAGATTCTAATCTTGCAAATTTCTTGGTTCTTATACTCGGAGGTGAATGATCTGCTACAAAAGCAAAGGCAGCTGGGCGTGTTGCTGAGCCAATTAAACCATTAATTAATCTTCCTGCTATTAGTAATGGAAACAATAACAACACATCCATTAATCCATGTTTAGCAAGCAGCAATGGAGTGATTAACGCTATAAGAGAAATGGCATAACCAGTTAGCCCTATCATGGCAATATTTCTCCTACCGTAATTATCAGAAGCCCTTCCCCATGTAGCACTAGTCATTGCCCATGCAACTGCTGAAATGGCAAATATCGTTGACGTTTGAACCTCAGTTAATCCTAAATCTCTAGCTAAAGGTGGAACTAACACAAATGCAAAGGATTGGCCAAGACCAACAGAAAAAAGACCTATCTTTAACCAAGAATTTGAGCCTGAAAAGCTATTACGAGATGGTGCGGATGCCAATTTTATCTTTAATTTCTGAAAGAAGTTCTGATGCTTGTGGCCTTACTTTACCAGCACCTGAAATCAAGATTTCTTCTATTTCAGAAGGGGAATCTAATAATTCAAAATATTTTTCTCTAATTGGAAGAATAATTTGATTAAGGTATGAAAAAACTTGTTCCTTAGCATCTCCCCAGCCTATGCCTTCAGCATAAGCTTGCTTCATATTGTTTACTGCTTGGTCATCAGCAAAAGAAGAAAATATATTAAAGAGATTGCAATTCTCATATTCTTTTGGCTCACCGGGTTCAAGAGAATTAGTAACAATTTTTTTAATAGCCTTGTTAAGCGTTTTTTCATCGGACAGCAGAGGAATGATATTTCCGTAGGATTTACTCATTTTTCTTCCATCAAGCCCAGGTATGATTTTGGTATCTTCATTGACGATTGCTTCAGGTATGACAAAGGTTTCACCATAAATATGGTTAAATCGCAAAGCAATATCTCTGGTCATCTCTAGGTGTTGTAATTGATCGTTTCCTACTGGCACCTTATTAGCATTGAACATCAAAATATCTGCGCTCATCAAGACAGGGTAAGAGAATAAACCCATAGTAATAGACTTATCCTCATCAGCATTGAGTTCAATATTTTTGGCAACAGCATCTTTATAAGCATGAGATCTATTCATCAGGCCTTTTGCAGTTACACAATTCAAAATCCATTGAAGCTCAGTAATCTCAGGAATATCAGATTGTCGATATATTTTAGAAACATTTGGATCTAAGCCAGATGCAAGCCATGCCATAGCAACCGATTTCACGGACTCAATAATTAAGTTAGGATCTTGCTGTTTGATTATGGAATGGTAATCAGCTAGAAAAAAATAGGTATCGTTGTCGGTTGATTGAAACTCAAGCGCTGGTTTTATGGCACCCAAAAAGTTACCCAAATGAGGGATGCCTGTTGTGGTAATACCTGTTAGAATGCGTTCATTCATTACTCTATAATTATAAAACTTCACGGTCTATTTTTGTGGAAAGTTACAAGGAAATATTAAAATCAATTGAGCAAGCTGAATTGCACTTTGAAGAAGGTGCTATTCGTGAAGGTCAAAAATTAGTTAGTCGAATTAGGCATTCTTTTAATAATTTAGAAAAGATTCCCAATAAATTAAGACACAAATTTAATTTTATTCACGCTCAGTCTAAGTATTTTGATGATGTCTCCTCATATGCAGCAAATCCAAAAAGAGAAGAACTTATAGAGGAAGCTAAAGACCTAGTTGCTAATAAAGGCGATCTTGCTCCTAGAAAACGAGCTAATAGGATTCATGCTCTTCAAGGTAAATGGCAATTACTGGATCAATCATCAAAATCTGCTTCAAGAAGCCAATGGGAATCTTTCAAGCAATTAATTGATAAAGCTTGGGAGCCATGCGCTGAATTTTTTGAAGAGTTAAATGAAGTAAAAAAGAATAATGCTAAAAATAGACTAAAACTTATTGAAGAAATTAATCAATTTGCCGCTAAATCCAACAATAAAGATAGCATCCAATATTTATCAAGATTTCTAAAAAATGCTTTTACAAAATGGCAAAACTACTCACCCGTTAGTGACAATGACTTTAAAACCCTAAAACAAGAGTTTTCTAAAGCTAGAAAACCTATATTCGATCTTATTAGATCTATAGAAGAGACAAATAAACAACTAAAAGAAAACCTCATTGAAGAAGTTAAGAATTTTGTTGCTGAGGATTCAAATACTGGCATAACCTTTTTTAAAGATATCAAACAAAAATTTAAAGCTATTGGACCCGCTGGATTTAAAGCAGAGAAAGTACTCTGGGATGAATTCCATAAAGCTGGAGATAAGTTTTTTGAAGAAGAAAAAGCCCTTCAAAAAGAACAAATCAAGTTAATGAGTGAGGCTCTTAGCACCTTGAAAGCAGACAACTCTTCATCTATAGAAGATGCAGCAAAGGCTCTTAATGAATCCTCCAATGCTCGTAAATCTAAAGAATATATAGATCTAAAAAAGGCTTTAGAATCTATTAAAAGTGATGAAAAGGCAAAAATTATCTCTGATTCTATTGAGATGCTTAAATCACTTCTTCCATACGATGGAAATGCAAACTTAAAAGATCTAAAGGTAGATAACTCTATTGCTCAAGCAATACAAACCACATCTTATCCTGGAAATACAGATACTCTTAAGAAATTAGTAGTAGAAATTGAAATGCTTATTGGAAAAGAGCAAACCAAAACTGAAGAAGCCTACAAACAACAAATTATGTTAGAAAAGCTTCAATCTAAATTTAATTCAGGAACTTCAGAAAAAGATCGGCCAACTGCAATTGTAGTTGAATTTATCAATAATTCTTCTGAAAAGAAAACAGCTACACAAACAAAATTGTGGCAAAGATGTTGTGATGCTTATTTACAAACACTTAATCAGTCTCGTTAAACTTATAAGCATCTAACCATCGCATAGATCTATAAGCCCATAAGAATAATCCGCCCTTCACAATATAATCCATCAACAAAGTTGCAAATATATATTCTACTTTTGCATCAATAATAAATAATAATAATGCGAGCAATACCCTAATAAAAATTAGACAAGTCACCGTAATAATAAATGGTGTTCTAGTGTCCCCCGCTCCTCTTAGCGCCCCTCCAATTGAGAACTCAATAGCCATTAAAGGCTGCATAGATCCTAAAAGATAAATGAACAATACGGTCAGACGAATAACCTCTGGGTCATCAACCATGAGAGATGAAAGTTCGTTAGCAAAAATTACTATGATTAATCCAAAAATAGTCATGGATGCCATAGATAGTCTCATAGATCCCCAGCCAGATCTTATGGCTTGTTTTTGATCGTTTGCTCCAAGATGTTGCCCTACAAGAGTAGATCCTGCGATAGAAAATCCAAACCCTATAACAAATGCAAACGATAATAACTGTACACCAATACCATATGCTGCATAGGCCTTAGTTCCATAGGTTGCAATGAGGATGAGGAAAGCAGTAATACCGATTTGAAAGACAATTTGTTCTAATGCCGAGGGGTAACCAACATCGAGGATTTTAATTATTTTCTCTTTATTAATTGTATTTAAGGTTGAAGATTTTATTTTGAAAACATTGGAATACCAAAGTGTGAATAAAACCAAAAAGCCAAACAAAAAAGACAAACCATTTCCTATAGCAGCTCCTAAAACACCATAAGAATTAAAACCTAGATAACCATTGACCAATACGTACATTACAGAAACAGCAACGCCATTCATGACAACTGCAACAGCAAGCGGGGTTCTTACATCACCTACTGCTCTAAGTGCAGTGATTAGCCCAATACCAGCTCCAAAAAAAGGGAAAAAAGGAGACAAATACTTTAAATATACTACTGAGAGCAAGTGTGCTTCATCTTCCAATAAGAAAATGCTTACTATCTCGTCTGTAAATAGCCATAAAAGCAATCCTGAAATGGAAGAAATGATAATAACCAGTTGAAGTGTAGCTGTTAAGTATTCAGCTGCATTTTCATATTTTTTTGCTCCCCAATTCCTTGCAATGAGAGCGGTAGTACCGGCCAACACTCCCGTTAATATAGCCTGAAGAATAAAATTTACTCTTTGTCCTGTCACAGTAGCCGCAATTGCATCGGGACCTAAATTGCCCACAATTTTTATAGCGAATATAGATGAGGTTGCATACAAAAGATTAGTGATTATGGATGGCCATGCTAAATACCAAACGCCCAGTGATCCTTTGGGAATACTTGATTCCGCTGGAATAACTTGCATTTAAATTATCTCTCTATAGATTTGATATAAAAAATACCAAATAACAAGGTAAGCAATGATCCTTTAAATAATCCATCTTCTGAGTTTTTGATAGTTTTTGAAAAGTAAATAATTTCAATAAGGTGAGCAACTAAAAGAAGCCAAAATATTGCAGATCCAATTAAGCCAATGAAGCCTGGAAGAGGCTCAACAACATTTAAAATACCAAAAGCCCAAATAAGTAGAGTAACTATTTCTGAAAGTGCCATAAATAGATTATAGATTTAGTAAGTTGTTTTTCCTAGATTATTAAGAATCTGCTGATGCCTTCTTTTATCTATTGAATAGAATGAAAAAATTAAGAATGGGATAAGCAGCAGGATGCTTACAAAAGGTCCTTGGAGTAAGGCAAGGCTAGTTATTGATTCAGCTGATGGTATTGAACCACTGCCTCTGGGAAAATTGATTGCCTGAAGAGCTAAACCTGAGAGAAAAATACCAAGACCAGAATTAAGTTTTCCTATTAATGAACTGGATGCAAACATCAAACCTCGTTGATCTTTGCTTGTTTCTAGTTGCACCTCATCACTAACATCGCCAAGCATAGATTCTCTAACTATAGCCGAAGCAGCTAATGGTCCATTTGCAAAAAATACAAAAGGTACCAATGCAAAGAACAAATCCCAAGTTCCAACTTCTGGTAACCAGCCTAAGAAATAAAATGTTACTGGAAGAGCATGAACAAGTCCTGCTAACGCTATAGACCATAAAAGAATTGTTTTCTTTTCGAAACGATTGCCCAATATAGGAACTATTACAAAAGCTGCAAACGTGGCAATAAAATAAACGAATAGGAAGCTTGTAATCATGGCAGACTCAAATTCCCAAACATACGTATTCATATAAAGCTGAAGGGAGCTGCCCATTCCCCAACCCATAGCAATAAATAAATATCCAAAGAAAAATAGCCTAAATGATTTATTCTTTAAAGCAGCTCGAGTTGATTTTAGGATTTCCTGTATAGAAAAAGTTACTGCTTCTGAAACAGAGATTTTTGAATACTTTAATGTGGCAAAAAATGAAAGCAAAATCGTAACTGCCATCATAAGTGAGCCTACTAAAGCCAAATCATCCCAAGGCTCAGGATTTCTAGTTCCAGGTATATATTCAGGGGTATCACGCAAGAAGAAACCATAAGCTAAAAGCGCATTAGTCAGACCCCCAATCCAGGTAAATTGCTCACGAAATGCAAAAATAGAGGTTCTTTCAGAATAGGAAGAAGATAGTTCAGCTCCAAATGCTCTGTGAGGCACTTCAAACATAGTCATGCCAAGTCTAGTCAGAACTGTAAAAGATAGAATCCAGATAAATAGCTCAATTTGAGTCCAGCCATTTACAGTGTTTACAGAGAATAATAAGTAAAAAGATACACAAGCAGGAATAACCGCTAATACAAAGAATGGATGTCTTTTACCAAATTTGGTTGATGTTCTATCTGAAATCAATCCCATTAATGGATCGGTAAACGCATCCACAATAAGAGCAATTAAAATAGCTAAACTTGCTAGTGCTGGCTCTAAGCCAACAACGTTTGCATAAAAAAATAAGAGTAAGTAAGTGAAGGCATCGGTTTTAACACCATTAGCAAAGGCTCCGATACCATAAAAGATTTTTAAACTTAAATTTACCTTCATGTATGGCTAAGCAGCACGAATTCGCTCTAGTACATTATTCTCTATGGCCTGCCAAAAGAGCGTAATATCAAAGGAGTGAAGATCTCCATTGCGAGTAAATTTAACTAGATGATCGATGAGTTCACCTTTCATTTCTAAAAGAGATGTATCGGATACTCTAGCAGCAAAATCCTGCAAACGAGTATAACGAAGCCCTAATTTAGGGTAAGCATTCTTGGTTGCATAAAAATTAGTGAGAGTTGGTGAAGTCGAAGTTAACTGCACAGCATTATCTTCAGTGTTGTCATGCCATTTCTTGTCATGATGCCATGACAATGGATTGGTGCATATCAAATCCTGTTCCATATCCTCTCTAACCCAGCCTTCTGGGATCCAATACATATTATGAGCACGAACTCTTCTAAAACCCTCAACACCGCTGCACCAAGAAATTATTTCTTGTTGACCAGAACTTGAATTAGAAATTTTTAACCCTGGAAATAAAGAATCAAAATGTTTGGTTGGTACGATGTAACCAATAATATAGGCAGCAATAAGTTGTGCTTGAAGTTTGTTTTGGCAGACTTTATTAAATATGAGACGTTGAGCATGGAGAGAGCCTTGGCTATGAGATGCAATAATGAATTTCTTACCGTTGTTGTAATTATCTAAATAATAATCAAAAGCTTTCTCAATATCGGAATAAGCTAAATCTTGAGCCAGTTTTGGGCTTTCTGAAAGGTCAAAAAAAGAATAATAGGTAGCTTGCCTGTATTCAGGAGCATAAAAATTAGCATATTTAGCAAAAGCAGAGCCTTGAGTAGCTAAATGTGTAGAAGATCTTTCTGCCCAAGCAGTATCAGGATCTATTGTAGCATTCCACTGAGTACCAAAATAACCAGTGGGATGGATATAAAAAACATCTACATCGTATTTTTCGTTGGATTCATGATTGTGCGGGCTTAAAGTATGAAAAGATGATTTATGAGGTAAACCCAACCAAAATTTTTCATCTGAATAGTCAGGCGCCTCCGGCACATTATCATTATCAAACTCTTTATTGGGATCAATGGTTTGTAGGAAATGTTTAAAATCGTCGTTCATTTCCAGCTTGTTAATTTATTAACAGCTTTAGCTGTAGCAATGAGAACATCTTCCTGATACAAATTACTTTCTGTAAAAGCAATAGCTTTACCAAGTTGGGTAATAGACCCTTTTGCATATAACTTTCCTGGGCGACCAGGTCTTAAAAAATTAACACTTATATTTAAAGTTGCGCAGTTCGCTTTGCCTTCCATTTTATTGGCAACAGCATGCCCCATTGAAGTATCAAGCATCGCAGTAATGAAGCCACCTTGAATAATAGTTCCACCAGTGTGAGCAAACTCTTTAGAAACATCGAAATGCATAATCACTGCGTCTGATCCTTCATCGTAGTCAAAACCATTACAGCCTAATAGCTTTAAAAAAGCGGGTGGTTCATAGAACCAATTGTCCTCGGACATAATTAATTAACGATCTTAGAGTTTAATAGCTTGCTAGCATCTTTCATGCCGCCAGCATTAGTAAGATTGGTAAATCCTGCATCACTTAGAATGGTTCTAGCTGCCTCTGCTCTTCTACCAGCTCCACAGTATAAATATATTTCAGAATCTTTATGTTCTGATAGAGTTTCAAGCTTGGTTTCAATTTCGCTTAAGGGAATATGAATAGCAGATTCAAGATGCCCATTGCTCCACTCTTGATCAGTTCTTACATCAATGATCAACACTGCATCATTGCCTTTTACTAGTAATGGAATTAACAATAAAGCAATAGATAATAAAGATAATTTATATTTCATATTTAATTCCTCAGGATTTTTCGACAGATATTTTGATATCTTTAAGTAAGTACGCAGCACCTGCTAATAATACAATTGCACCTGCCTCAAATAATAATTGTTCCGGTTGAGAATCTTTACCTTGAAGAACAATTAATCTTGCAAGAGCTGTAATTGCAATAAACAGTGGATATAAAACTGGCAATACATGATTCCTAAAGTACACAGCAACCATCCCAAAAACCTCTGCATAAATAAACATAAGCAAGAGATCAGCTAATTCAATTACGCCTTTGTTAAAGATGACTAGTAATTCAAATAGAACAGCGCCAATAGTAAGCACGGCAATAAAAGCCAATATTACATCTTCAATTTTCCTAAACATCCTATAAGTATACCTAATTTAAATAAATTAAATGGAAGAATAAAGGCAATGTGGATTTGGGTTATTTGTTATAAAGTGGCGGAGAGACAGGGATTCGAACCCTGGAAACCCGCGAAGGTTTGCTGGTTTTCAAGACCAGTGCATTCAACCGCTCTGCCATCTCTCCG